>NZ_DASYJG010000035.1:0-148379 GCF_035996765.1 Baekduia sp. | reverse complement strand
TGCTGCGGGGGCGGAGCATGTCGACCACCAGATCGAGGTATCGGCGCCAGTCAAAGCCAGGCGCGTGGTGGGTCATGGTGGCCGAGAGGCCGCACATGAGCATGCCGATGTCGGCTGCGGTCGCGTCCGCGCGGATGGTTCCGGCGCGCCGGGCTCGGTCGATCAGCTGCGAGGTGAGGCCCAGCAGCTCGGTTTGCTCGGCTGCGGCCTGGGTCCAGATCTGCTCGCCGGCGCCCGCGAGCACCTGTTGGGTGCCGGCGTCGCGCTCCAGCGCTTCGGCGTTGGCGCGCATCAGGTCGGTCAACACCTCAAACGGCTCGCCGTCGCGCTCCAGTGCGGCCCGCGCCTCGGCCGCGAAGAGCGTGAACTTCTCGCGCACCAGCTCGACCAGCAGCG
This sequence comes from Baekduia sp., assembly GCF_035996765.1. Lineage (NCBI taxonomy): Bacteria > Bacillati > Actinomycetota > Thermoleophilia > Solirubrobacterales > Baekduiaceae > Baekduia > Baekduia sp. The sequence goes on along the minus strand of NZ_DASYJG010000035.1, from coordinate 147,983 downwards.
CCTCTTTGGTCGGATAGTGCCGATACACCGTGCCCACGCCCACGCCCGCGCGGCGGGCGACGTCATCCATCTGCGCTTCGCCGCCGGACTCGGCGAACACCGCGCGGGCACCGCTGAGAATCCTCTCGCGGTTGCGGCGCGCATCGGAGCGCAGGGGGCGCTCGCTCTGGGTGGACGATGTGGTCACGGTGCGTTCACACGGCTCCTTGACAAGCGGAATCACGGTTCACTATAGTCGCATGGGCAAACGGAACCGGAGGTCAGCTTCCATGTCATCGCTCAGCCATACCGATACGCCCTCACTGACGCCCCGCGCGAAGAATCTCGCGCTCGTGCTGCTGGCGATGACGCAGTTCGTGATCGTGATCGACGCCTCGATCGTCAACGTCGCGCTGCCGTCGATTGGCGCTCACCTCCACTTCTCGCGGGATGACCTCACCTGGGTGGTGAACTCCTACACGCTGACCTTCGGCGGCTTCCTGCTGCTCGGCGGGCGCATGGCCGACCTGCTGGGGCGCCGCCGCATGTTCATGCTCGGCCTCGTGGTCTTCTCGCTGGCATCGCTGGCCGGTGGCCTCGCGCAATCGGAGACCTGGCTGATCGCGGCCCGCGCTGTCCAGGGGCTGGGCGCCGCGATCGTGTCGCCGGCGGCACTGTCGATCATCACCACTACGTTCGCGGACGGCGCGGAGCGCAACCGCGCGCTGGGTATCTGGGGTGCGGTCGCCGGCGCCGGCGGGGCCGCCGGCGTGCTTCTCGGCGGCGTCCTCACCAGCGCGTTGAGCTGGCGGTGGGTGCTGTTTGTCAATGTCCCGATCGGGCTGATCGCCGCGGCACTGGCCCCACGCATCTTGCTCGAGAGCCGCCGCGAGGCGGCCGGAAGCACCTTTGACATCCCTGGCGCGGTGACCGTCACCGCGGGCCTGGCGCTGCTGGTCTACGCCGTCGTCGAGGCGGTCAACGTCGGCTGGGGCGCGACGCGGACGATCGTCTGCCTGATCGTCGCGGTGCTGCTGCTGATCGCGTTCGTCGCGATCGAGCTGCGCCGCCGAGACCCGCTGGTGCCGTTCTCGATCTTCCGGCTGCGCACGCTGCGCGGAGCGGACATCGTCGGCCTGCTGATCGGCATGTCGCTGTTCTCGATGTTCTTCTTCATCTCGCTCTACCTGCAGCAGGTGCTGCACTACAGCGCGCTGAAGGCCGGCTTCTCCTACCTGCCGCTGGCGTTGGTCATCATCTTCTCGGCGGGGGCTGCGTCGCAGCTGGTCACGAAGATCGGCTTCAAGCCGTCGCTGATCATCGGGATGGTGTTCATCGCTGCCGGCCTGCTGTGGTTCTCACGCGTCTCGCCGGACGGCACCTACCTGGGCGACGTCCTGTTCCCGTCGATCCTCGCCGCGATCGGCCTCGGCTTCTCGTTCGTGCCGGTGACGATCGGCGCGGTGATGGGCACCAAGCCGCAGGAGGCGGGCCTGGCCTCGGGGCTGATCAACACCTCCCAGCAGGTCGGCGGCGCGCTCGGCCTGGCGATCCTGTCGTCGATCGCGACGAGCCGGACCACCACGGTCGCCGGCGGCGCGCGACCGGACGCGGCCGCGCTGACCGAGGGCTTTCAGACCGCGTTCCTGGTCGGCGCGGGCTTCGCGGTGACCGGCGCGATCCTGGCGGCCGTGCTGATCTCCTCGCGTGACAGCCGCGAGCAGGTCGAAGCGGCGCGCAGCGGGCAGCCTTCGCCGCTGCCGAACCCCGCGTAGGCGCAAGCCACAAAGCTGCGTGGCCCCTCTGCCGAGTGGGTCACGCCTTGACGGGGGCGGCGCGTGGTGGCGCCGCCCTCGTCGTCCTTTGCGCTACCTGGGCGCCCGCGGCGCGCGCCAGGCGGTGGCACGGGCGCTCGACGATGCGATGAAAGAGCTCGGCCCCGATCAGGGATGCCGGCACGGCGAGCGCCAGCAGCGTCGCGAACGGCGGCGCGTGTAAGCCGTAGGCAAAGGCCAGCACGATCGGGTGATGCACGAGGTAGAGGCTGAACGAGCGCGAGCCGAGCCATTGAACCGGCCGGGTTGCCAGCGGCCGGGCGACCGACCCGTACAGCAACGGACAGAGCACCGCCAGCCCGGCGCCCGCGACGACCAAAGCGCCGCCCGGCCCCATGGCGCGGACCGCGTCGGGCAGCCACAGGTCGGCGCTGAGGAGACAGAGACTCACGCCGACCGCGAGCACGGCGCCGCGGCCGGCGAGCCGCGTGCGCCACTCTCGGATCCGGGCCTCGTGCAGCGCGAGCACCACGCCAACGACGAACGGCGGCGCGAACATCAACGTCGCGTGACCGTGGGCGATGTCGACGGCCAGCAGCGCGGCGACGACCAGCGGCGCGGCCATCCGGCGCACCAGCCCTTCGGCGAGCAGCAGGATGGGCAGCGCCAGCGAGAAGAACACCTCCCAGCGCAACGACCACAACGCCCCGTTGAGGGTGCCCTCGCCGGCGCCCACGTGGTCGGGCAGGACCAGTGCCATGTCCCGGGCGACCTGGGACAGCCCCACCGGATGGGCGTACGTGTCGAGCCAGAAGCTGACGCCGGCGCCGCCGAGGCCCGTGGCACGCGGGATCAGCAGCAGCAGCGCTGCCGCAGGGATGAGCGAGAGCCAGACGGGCAGGTAGAGCCGTACGGACCGAGCGGCGTAGAACGCGCTGACCGTCGTCGGATGGGCGCGCAGGGCCCGGGTGAGCACGAAGCCGCTGAGCACGAAGAAGACGATCACGAACTCCGGCCCGGCCCAGAGGACGGCGAGCGGCGTCCGCATGAACCAGTGGGCCAGGCCGCCGGGATCGCCGCCGAGGCTCAACGTCTCGCTCAGTGCCGGGACGCTCGCCTCCACGATGTGCGAGAGCAGCACGACTAGCGCCGCGACGCCGCGCAGGCCGTCGAGGGCCGCCAGCCGGTCGTCGTCGCGAGCAGGGCTCATCTCTCGGGTAGTCGGCAGGGCCCCGGCGACCCGACAGCGGTGCGGCGGTCCTAGGCGACCGGCTCTCGCGGGCGCCAGCCATCACGGGCGCGGTCAAACGCGTCCCAGTCGATTGGCGTCGGCGGCTCGTCGTCGGGGCCGTCGCCACCTCCGCCGCCGTCGTCCCACCCATCGTCGTCATCGCGGCGGCGGGCCACCCAGGCCGCGAGGCAGAGCGCCTCGACCCCGCAGATGACAAACGCGCCGGCCATGCCGTCCTGGTTCTCCAGCAGCGCCTCACCGGCCAGGACGTAGAGGCAGATCGAGAGCCCGACAAGCGTCCGCGCGAGGCGCTCGTGCGCTCGGCGTGCGGGCACGCCGAGGAAGGCCCGGGCAACAGAGAGGACCAGCGCAACGGCGACGATGGCCTTGACCTCGAGCGGCACAGCGCTCACATAAGCGAGGCTACCCCCCTTGCGCGCGTTCGGAAAGTGATCCGATGCCAAGTCGGCACCGGATCGACAGGGTGAGCGGGGACCGTTTCCGGACTACAGCGCCTTGAGCTCCTCGGTGATGGCGGAGACCGAGCCCTTGGCGTCGCCGAAGAGCATGCTCGTCTTGGGGTTGACGAACAGCGGGTTGTCGATGCCGGCATAGCCGGAGCTCATCGAGCGCTTCAGCACGATGACGCTGGCGGAGTCGTCGACGTTGAGGATCGGCATCCCGTAGATCGGCGAGTCGGCCTTGTTGCGCGCGTCGGGGTTGGTCACGTCGTTGGCGCCGATGACCAGCGAGACGTCGACGCGCGGGAACTCCCCGTTGATGTCGTCCATCTCCTTGAGCTGGTCATACGGCACATCCGCCTCGGCAAGCAGCACGTTCATGTGGCCCGGCATCCGGCCCGCGACCGGGTGGATCGCGTACTTGACCTCGACGCCCTTGGCCTCCAGCAGCTTGGCCATCTCGCGCACGGCGTGCTGGGCCTGGGAGACGGCCATGCCGTAGCCCGGAACCACGACGACCAGGCGCGCGAAGGCCATCTGGATCGCGACGTCGGCGGCGCTGGTGGAGCGCACCGTGCCGCCCGACGCGCTGGTGGCGCCGGCCGCCGCCTCGACGGTCCCGCCGAAGCCGCCGGCGATCACCGACGTGATCGAGCGGTTCATCGCGACGGCCATCTGCTGGGTCAGCAGCGTGCCGGACGCGCCGACGATCATGCCGGCGACGATCAACGACGTGTTGTTCAGCGCGACGCCGGTGGCCGCGGCGCTCAGGCCCGTGAAGGCGTTGAGCAGCGAGATGACGACGGGCATGTCGGCGCCGCCGATCGGCAGCACGAGGAAGACGCCGAGCAGCGCGGAGGAGACCAGGATCCCGATGATCAGGATCTCGGAGTGCGAGCCGGCGACGATCGCGACGCCGCAGGCGACGGCGACGGCCCCGAGCGCCACGTTGATCAGCGACTGGATCTGGGCCGTGCCGATGACCTTCGAGCCGCCGTCGATCAGCTCCTGGAGCTTGCCGAACGCGATGTTGGAGCCCCAGAAGGAGACCGAGCCGACGATCGCGGCAAAGCAGCTGAAGATCGCGACGTAGGTCGGGACCTCGGCGAAGCCGCCGGACTCGCGGAACTCGACCCACGCGATCAGCGCGACCGCGCCACCGCCCACGCCGTTGAACAGCGCGACCATCTGCGGCATCTGGGTCATCTTGACCTGACGCGCCGCGGGCACGCCGACGGCGGTGCCGATCGCCACGCCGAGGATGATCAGGAAGATGTTGTTGACGTCGGGAACCAGCAGCGTCGCGATGACCGCGATGCCCATGCCGACGGCGGCGATGCGGTTGCCGCGCACCGCGGTCTTCGGCCCGGTCAGTCCGGAGAGGCCGTAGATGAACAGCGAGAAGCTGATGATGTAGAGGACCGCGCGGAAGTTGTAGTCCGTGATGAAGGAGGCGGTCACGGGCGTCAGCCCAGACGTCATTGACGCGATCACGCGTCGTCCCCCGCGTCGGCCTTGGGCTTGGCCTTGAACATCTCGAGCATCCGGTCGGTGACCAGGAAGCCGCCGACGACGTTGATCGTGCCGAAGGCGACCGCGATCACCAGCAGCAGCTTGTTGAGCGCGCCGTCGGCCAGACCGTTGACGAGCAGGATGATGCCGCCGAGGACGACGATCCCGTGGATCGCGTTGGTGCCCGACATCAGCGGCGTGTGCAGCGTGTTCGGGACCTTCGAGATGACGGCGTAGCCGACGAAGCCCGCCAGCACCAGGATCGCCAGGTTGGTGACCAACATCTACTGCACCTCTCCGTTCTTGACGACGCAGGCGCCGGCGACGATCTCGTCCTCGAAGTCGGGCGCGTAGGCCCCGGACTCGTCGTCGGCCAGCAGTTCGATGAGCGCCTGCAAGTTGCGCGCGTAGAGCGCGCTGGCGTGCTCGGGCATGGTCGCCGCGAGGTTCAGCGGCGAGACGATCGTGATGTTGTGCTTGACCACCGTCTCGCCCGGCTCGGTCAACTCGCAGTTGCCGCCCGTCTCCCCCGCGAGGTCGACGATGACGCTGCCGGGCTTCATGCCCTCCACAGCCTCGGCGGTGACCAGGCGCGGCGCCGGGCGACCCGGAACCAAGGCGGTGGTGATGACCACGTCAAAGCCCTTGATCGCGTCGGTCAGCGCCTGCTGCTGCTGGGCGCGCTCCTCGTCGGTCAGCTCGCGCGCGTAGCCGCCCTCGCCGGCGGCCTCGATCCCGAGGTCCAGCCACTTGGCGCCGAGCGACTCGACCTGCTCGGCCGTCTCGGGCCGCACGTCGTACCCGGTGGTCTGCGCGCCGAGGCGGCGCGCGGTGGCCAGCGCCTGCAGTCCGGCGACGCCGATGCCCAGGACCAGGACCTTGGCCGGCGGGATCGTGCCCGCCGCCGTCATCAACATGGGGTAGAACCGCGTCGCGTGGTCGGCGCCGAGCAGCGCCGACTTGTAGCCCGCGACGTTGGACTGCGAGCTCAGCGCGTCCATCGACTGGGCGCGCGAGATTCGCGGGATCGCCTCCATCGCAAAGGCCGTCGCACCGGTCTGGGCCACGGCCTGCAGGCCGTCGGGATTGCCACGCGGGTTCAGGAACCCGATCAGCGTCTTGCCCGCGGCCAGGTGCCCGAGCTCCCCGTCAGCCGGCGGCGCGACCTTGACGATCACTTCGGCGCCCCAGGGGTCGCCGATCGTCGCGCCAGCGTCGGTGAAGAGCGCGTCGGGGACCAGCGCGGCCTGTCCAGCCCCGCCTTCCACCACGACCTCATGACCCTTCGCGACGAGCTTTTTTACGACCTCGGGCACCAGCGCGACTCGCCGCTCACCCGCGATCGATTCCTTCGGGACACCGATCCGCATAAGAGCGCCGGACCCTATACGAGCAGGCGTTCGCGACGACGGCTCATGAGCCACTCCGCACATGCCATGGCGGCAGGCCGCGCCGCCATCGCCACCCTGCCCTGGCGTCGAGGGACGAGTTGTGGATTCTAGGGACCCACAACTCGTCCCTCGATGGCCCCGGGGTGGCGTTCAGCAGCGGCTGGGCGTGCGGTGCAGCGTGGTCACCGGCAGGTGGTGGCCGCTGAGGGCCACGACGGCGTCGTTGGTCGCCAGCACGCGGCTGCCGGCGTCGTTGCGCGTGAACTGGAAGGCGCCGCCGGGGCGCTGCAGCGAGGCCAGCGCGTGTGTCGCGCGGGTGTCGCGGCTGCCCATCGCGGCGGCGGCTTCGATCGCCAGCGCGGTCGAGTTGGCCTCGTTGCGATCGCGCCGGCCGAGGGCGAAGCCGCCGGCCGCCGTGCGCTGGGCGCGCAGCCAGCGCAGGCCGGCGCGCAGGGTGCCGTTGCCGGCCGAGACGCCAGCCGCCCGCGCGGCCAGGATCGCCATCGCGGTGCTCGTGACATCGTCGGCACGGCCGCCGGAGCGCGTCATGTTGAAGTTCCACCCGCCGGCCCCGCGGGCCTTCAGCAGCACGGTGATCGCGCGCTGCGACGGGCCTGCGTGCAGCGCATGTGCCCCGAGCATCGCGAGCGTCTGGTCGAAGATCGTGCTGCCGTAGCGACCTGCGCGCCCGTAGGACTGCAGGCGCGTGAGGAGATCGACGTTGCCGGCGCAACGCGCGCTGCCGCTGCGGGCGGCGGCAAGCGCGAGGATCGTCTTGCCGGTCGCACCGGCGGTGCGGGCGTAGCCGTTGGCGCCGGCGCGCAGCGCGCGGGCACGGCGCGCGGCCTCGGCCGACGGCAGGCGGCCAGCAGCGCGCAGGGCGACGACCGCGTCGGCGGCCATGCCGTCGGCACCGGGCTTGACGGCTGTCGAGAGCCAGGCGGCGCCCGTGCGCGCGGCGGAGCGGTCGGAGGCGTGAGCGGCGGGTGCAAACGCCGAGGTCAGCGCGAGGGTCGCCAGCAAGATGGTGATCTTGGTCATCGGGGAGGATCCGGGAGGGTCGGGAGCAGGGTCGGTGGCGCTGGGGTCCAGCGGACCTCGAGACGCGCGCGGTAGCGCCGCAGCACGCGCACGAGCGCGGGACCGAAGGCGAGGAAGAACACGACGTTGCCGACGGCGTGCGCAAGGTCGAACGGCAGGCCGGCAGCCTCGACCGCCGCCCATTGGCGCAGCGACGGCGTCCCACCGGCCGCGGTCAAGGTGGATAGGTTGGTCAGCGCGCCGAAGAAGAGCGCACACACGACGAGCAGCGCCGCGGTCGGGATCCGCGGCAGCCGGCCGCGCATGAGCAGCGCCCAGCCCGCGCCGATGACGCCGACGATGCCCCAGGCGACCATCTGCCACGGCGTCCACGGCCCCTGGCCGAAGACCAGGTTGGAGGACAACGCCGCCAGCGCGCCGACCGCGAAGCCGGGCGCGCCGCCCAGCACAAAGCCGGTCAAGAACACGATGTCGGTCGTCGGCTTGACGTTTGGCAGCGGCGCAAAGGCGATCCGGCCCAGCGCGGCGAGCGCGGCCAGCGTCGCGACCATGGCCAATACCTTGCTGGAGGGGTGCGTGCGCTCGTACCACGCGAAGCCGAGCCCGAGGACGAGCGCCAGCAGCGAGAAGGTGGTCAGCTGCCAGGTCACGGGACAACGACCTCCGTGTAATCGTGTTCGTGCAGGAGCGCCGCGCCGGCGTCGGGAAGCAACGCACGGCCACCGGTGACGCGCGCCGTCTCGGTCGCGAAGTACCAGCCGCCGGCCAGGACGGCGCCCGCCGGGCCGTCGGCGATCGGGCGGCCGTCGGCGAGCAAGATGATGCGGTCGGCGACCTCGGCGGCGAACTCGGGGTCGTGCGTGGCGACGACGATCGCGGCACCGCCCGCCGCAAAGCCCGCCAGCCGCTCGGTCAGCGCCGCCTTGGCGGCGCGGTCCATGCCGCGCGTCGGCTCATCGAGGCCGATGACCGCGGCGGGCTCCTCGGAGTCCAGGACGATGGCGAGCGCCAGCCGCTGGCGCTGACCACCGGAGAGATCGCGCGGGTGGCGGTCGAGCAGCTGGTCGAGACCGACGGCAGCCAACGCGCCGAGCGACGCCTCGTCGCCGACGCGCTCGTGCAGCAGGTAGTCGTTGGGATCCTGAAGCAGCAGCGCGACCCGCCCGGAGGCGCGCACCTTGCCGCGCGTCGGCGCCATCAGGCCGGCGGCGTGGCGCAACATGGTGGACTTGCCCGCGCCATTGCGCCCCATCAGCGCCACACGCTCGCCGGGCGCGATCGCCAGGTCGACGCCGCGCAGGACCACCGCGCCGCCGCGGCGCTCGTGCCAGACGCCGTCGAAGACGAGCGCGGCGTCGCGGCGCTCCTTGCGCCCCGGCCTCCGTGGCGCGCTCGCATCCTCACCCTCAACGCCATCGATCCCTCCCCCAGCGCGTCGAGGGACGACTGATGGCCGGCTATCGACCATCAGTCGTCCCTCGATGTCGGTGGAGGGTGCGTCGGCGTCGAGGTCGATGCCGCGGGCGCGCAGCGCGGCGCGCGCCTCCTTGACGCCCGAGGGCGGTGGTGTGATCCCGGCCGCTCGGAACATGCGGGCCGCCGGCGTCTGCAGCTCGGGCGCGGCGTCGCCGGCCCAGGCGAGGAACTCAGGTGGCGGCGCGTCGCAGGCGATGGCGCCGTCGGCCATCACCACGACGCGATCGGCGGCCGGCAGGCAGCGCTCCAGCCGGTGCTCGGCGAGGAGGATCGTCGTGCCCCACTCCTCGTTGAGCCGCCGCAGCAACCAGATCAGCTCGTCGCCGGCGACGGGATCGAGCTGCGAGGTCGGCTCGTCCAACAACACCAACTTGGGTCGCCCGGCCAGCGCTGCGCCGAGCGCCACGCGCTGCAGCTCACCGCCGCTCAGCTCGTTGGTCGCGCGCTCCAGCAGGTGCGCGATCCCGAGCGCAAGCGCCGCCTCCTCCACCCCGCGCGCGACGGCCGCCGGCCCATGGCCGCGATTCTCCAACGGGAACGCCAGCTCGGCGCGCACCGTCGTCAGCACGACCTGCGACTCGGGGTCCTGGAAGAGCGAGCCGGCGATGCGCGACAGCTCCGCCGGGCCGTGCTCGCGCGTGTCCATCCCGCCGACGCGCACCACACCGCCGAACGTCCCGCCATGAAAGTGCGGGACCAACCCGGAGGCCGCGCGCAACATGGTGGACTTGCCGCCGGCCGAGCGGCCGGCCAACACCACCATCTCGCCCTCCTGCACCCGCAGCGAGACGTCGCGCAGCGAGGGCGACGCCGCACCCGCGTAGGTGTAGGTGACGTGCTCGAGCTCCAAAATCGGCGGCGTCATGGCGCGATCCCCCGGCGGTCGACGAACGGCGCCAAGGCGACGACCGCGAGCACGACCGCGAGCGCCAACGCCTCTCCAACGCCCGCGCCCGTGATCTCCGGATACGGGTCGAAGGCCGCCACCGGCACCACGCGTGCGGCCACGGTCAACGCGACCAGCGCGACGGCCGATGCCAGGAACGCCTGGTCATGGCGCGACCACGGCCGGCCAGACCGCCCACCACGCCGTGCGCTGCCATAGCCCCGCACCTCCAGCGTCGCGGCGACGTCGAGCGCCCGATCCAGCGCGCCGCTGGCCACCGCGCGCAGGACGGCCAAGCGTGCCGTCGCACCCTCGCCGCCGCGATCAGCCCGGCAGCGCCGTGCCTCGTCGATGCGCTGGGCATCGGCGGCGAGCACCGGCACCAGCCGTGTCGCCAGCGTCGCCGCCAGCGCCGAGCGCACCGAGGCCCGGCGCAGGACGCGCAGCAGGTCGTCGGGATCGACCGCGACCGTGAAGACCGCGAACGCCGCGGCGACCGTCAGCAACCGCAGCCCGAAGAGCAACCCGTACACCAACGCCTCAAGCGTCAGGTCGACCTGCCCGAAGGGCGGGATCTCCCCCAGGCGGGCGAGGATCGTGAAGCCCTCGCGCACCACCAACATGTTGATGACCGCGATCGCCAGCGCCCACGGCACCATCCACAAGGTGATGCGCCCGACCTCGCGCACGACACCTGCAGCCGCCGCACCCGCCAAGACCACTAGCGTGAGGGCGACCAGCACGATCGGATGCTCAGCCGCCAATGCCGCCGCCGCGAGCGCCGCGCACCACGCGCCACCCGCCGCGGCGCGGGCCGCGTGCAGCGGGCTCGCGCGGCGGCGATACCTCACTGGCCGCGGTCCGGAAGTCCGATGGGCTTGCCGCCCGAGACGGCCACCGCGAAGTGCCCGTTCAACGCGCCCTCGTCGAGCGCGGCGGCCGCCGCAGCCACGCCGGCATCGTCGGTGCCGGTCACGATCCAGACCGGGTCGCTGACCTCGTCCTTGGCGTCCCTGACCTGCGTCGCGGCGATCAGACCGGTGCCCGCGCCGAGCGTCCGCGTAACGTGGCCGGCAGCATCGAGCAAGGCAATGGACTTGCCGTCGGCCGCAGGCTTGGCGTAGACGCCGCTCCCGGCCGGGCCCCGCTCGAGCAGCTTGGCCGTCGACTCATTGCGCAGCGCGCGCCACGGCCCGACGAGGATCCGCAGGGTGTCAACCACGAAGCTGTTGCCGACCCCACCGCGCGCGGCGACCTGTCCCAGATCCGACAGCTTGTCGGCGACGGTCTCGCAGACATCGCTCTGCGGCTCCGTGCACTCCACGCGCGCCGGCAGCCGGCGGCCGTCGATGCCGTGGAGGAACGGCTCGGGGAACGAGCCGACGACGGCTGGGACGTCGTCGGTGGCGCCCCAGTCGTGGTAGTCCCACCAGACGCGATCGCCCTGGTGGACCTTGATCGAGGTCGCGCCCTTGTCGGCCAGGACGCCGTTGACGTAGAAGAACCAGTCGGCCGGGGTGCCGCCGCTGCGACCGCCGCTGACGCCGTCAATCGACTGCACGAAGTTGCCGCCGAAGCGCGTCGTCACCTTCGGCGCGTTGCGCTGCAGCAGGCGCATCACGGTGTCCGAGCCGCCGGTCTTCGGCTGGTCGGTCTGGACGATCGGCTCGGCGCCGAAGTCCTTGGACACCAACAGCTCGGTATCGCTCGCCTTCGGTCCCGCGCCCAGGCCGCAGCCGGCGACCACCGCCGCCGCCAACGAGGCGGCAGCGGCGGTCGCGAGCGCGCGGCCATGGGCGCGGGACCAGCTAGGCAACGAAGAACACCACGCGCGAACTGCCGCGGGCCAGCGACTTGGTGGTGTTGCCGGCCTTGTCGGTGACCTCCACGTCGAGGACGTAGCGGCCGCGGCCGAGCTTGGACGGGAGCAGGTAGGTGAAGTCCTGCTTGGCACCAACCGAGAACCACACGCCGTGCGTCGCGCCGCACTTCTTCAACGCCTTGAACTTCTCGGTCTTGCCGTCATAGGTCGCGCACTTGCGGCCATCGGTGCGCGTGAGACGCAGACGGACGTCGGCGAGGCCGGAGCCGTCGTTGGCGACCTTGCCCGCCAGTTCACGCGGGCCGGTGCCCTTCTTGTACTTCTTGCCCTCCGAGACGCCGGTGATCGCCGCGTCGGCCACCACCTTGTCGGGCGAGCCGCAGAAGCCGTCGTGGCCGTTGGTCACGCAGGGCTGCGGCGGACCGATCGGCGGCGTGCCGCAGCCATCGCTGCTGACCGGGCAGGGGCGCAGCGACGTCCCGCAGCGGCCGTCGCTGCCGGTCGTGGCGCAGCCGACGATCCGGCCGGGCGCGCGCTTGTCCTTGGTCACGACCAGCGTGTAGGGACCGCCACCGACGGTCACGGATGCCTTGCCGTCCGCGCCGGTCGTGACGGCCGCGACGCCGCCGCTGACCGTCGCGCCGGCCGACGGCGAGAACGCCGTGTTGGTCGGTGACCCGGCGTCGTCATAGGTCGTGTCGGTGTTCGTCGCCGTCACGCTGAACGCCAGGCCGGGCACGGCGGTGACCGGCGCGTCGAGCAGCACCGGGTCGTCAAAGCCCTTGTCGACATGGAAGGCGCCGAAGCCGGCGCTGGCGTACCAGAGGATCTTGTCGCCGTCATGGACCGGGGCCGTGCAGCCATAGTCAGCACGAGCGACGCCGTTGACGACGAACACCCAGCCGGCGTCGCCGGGGATGAACGGGTGATCCTCAGCGAGGATGCGGGTTGCGCCGTACTGGCTCCCGGCCCAATCTCCCTTGGTCACGGCATCCACCGCGCCGAGGACATTGTCGCCGTCCGGGCAGATCTCCTCGCCATCCTTGGAGACCGTCGCCGGCGTGGTGACCACTGTCGGCGGCACGATGGCGCTGAGCCCTTCGATCTCGACGGTCACCTTCGCCGCCATCGCCGGGCTCGCGGATGCTGCGAGCATGAGGCCTCCTACCAGGAGGCCGAGGATCTTCTTCGTCATGTGGGAACCAACCCTTGCCACGAGGGCGTCGAGTCCTTGTTGGTCGGAGGCAGGTCTCCTGGCTCCCGGGCCTCTCCTCGTCCGCGCCTTCCCGGGCTTGATTCCCAGTGGCTGCGTCGCGCTGGCGCGACACGTGCGGCGAGGCACTCGCCCGGTCACAGTGGCGGGTCCGCGTCGGATTTGCACCGACTTCCCTTGGCCACCGACCCTGATTTGCTCGACGATCCTACCGCTCCGGGCGCCTCGGAGGCGGGCCGGCGGCGATAGCCTCCGACTCACGATGACCGTCAACCTCACCCGGATCTACACCAAGCTCGGCGACGGCGGCGAGACGCACCTCGGCGACATGAGCCGGGTGCCAAAGACGCACCCGCGCATCGAGGCGTACGGGGTCGTCGACGAGCTCAACGCGCAGCTCGGGGTCACGCTCACGCTCCCCGATCTCCCCGAGCAGCAAGCGACGTGGCTGCGACGGATCCAGAACGACCTCTTCGACGTCGGCGCCGACCTCGCCGTGCCGCACGGCGGCGACCGCGAGCGGCTGCGCGTCGACGAGGGTTACACGTCGTGGCTAGAGGGCGCCTGCGACGAGGTCAACGCCACGCTGGCGCCGCTGAAGTCCTTCGTGCTGCCCGGCGGGACGCCCGCCGCCGCGCACCTGCACGTCTGCCGCACGGTCTGCCGGCGCGCCGAGCGCCGGGCGATCCTGGTGCAGGACGGCAACCCCGAGGTCGTGCGCTACCTCAACCGGCTCTCGGACCTGCTCTTCATCCTGAGCCGCGCGGCCAACGGCGGCGACGAGCCGCTGTGGGAGCCGGGCGCTACGAAGGCGTAGACGAGGCGCGGAAGCCCGAGCCGATCACACCGGCCAGCAGCGCCGCGAGGACCGCGATCGCTATCGCGCCGGCCACGAAGGTCGTGTGCGCGGCCGCGTAGTCCAGGATGGCGCGCGGCCGCGCGAGCGCCACCCCGGCAGCCGCCCCCGCACCGACCAGCGCGACGCCGAGCGCGGGGACGAGGTCGACCGGGCGGCTGCCCGCCTCCACCCCGCGGCGGCTCGGCCAGCGGCGCTCGCTGAACGCGATCGCCGAGACCGCGAGCAGCACGTAGGTCGCGGCGACCAGGTAGCCGCCGAAGACGTCGGACGGGAAGTGCCAGCCGAGCGTGAGGATCGCGTAGGCGACGGCGACCGCGAAGGCGCCGCCGATGGCCGCGACCGTCGGGCGAGCGCGCGGCGGCGCGGCGATCACGGCGCAGAGCGCCATCGTCATCGCCGCCGTCGAGTGGCCCGAGGGCCACGAGGCGGCCGCGATCTGGGAGTGATGGAGCCACTCGTCAAAGCGCTGGGTGGCCAACAGGTGCTTGAGCGCCTCGGTGGTCGTTCCGGTCGCGAGGAAGAGCAGCGGGATCGCTGCCGCGACGCGCGCGCGGCCGCGCGCCAAGGCGATCAGCGCGAGCACGAGGCCGGTCAGCGCGTAGGGCCCCGGGTCGGCGAGGTGCGCGATCGTGTTCAGCGCCGGCGTCAGGTGCGGCGCGTTGAGGTCGACGAAGCCGTTGAGCGTCCTGGCGTCGCCTTGGCGCGTGAGCGGGACCAGCTTGGCGAGCACGCCGGTGATCGCGAGGGCGATCGCGGTCAGCGTGGCGAGCAGCAGCGGTGGTCCGGGGCGGCGCAACATGGCGTCCGCTCACGGTAGCCGCGAAGGATCAAGGCTCGATGAAGCGCGCTCTCGCGGCCGGTTCGCGCACATCTGCCGGACCGGCTCTGGACGCCGTTCGCGTCGCTTGAGAGCCTCGCATCGTCCCCTGGCTGGAGACGCACGAACCCGCACCGGACCGCGGTCGCTAGGCACGACCTGTCCGGAGTGAAGGAGGCGCGGCGGACGGCACCCGAGGGCTCGCGGCCCGTCGGGTGCCGTCGCCGCAGCCTCCGCTGCGGTCGGGGGGTGGACCTAGCGCAGCGGCTTGGGGAACAGGAGCGACAGCGCCGACCAGTACTTGTCGATCGGCAGCGCCTGGCTGAAGATCGCCACGTCGTCGATGTCACCCGTGTAGTACAGGTCGCAGGTGCCGAGATAGCCGCCGATGCCGCCATCGCCGGTCGTCGGCATGTTGTAGTCGATGGTGCCGCCGGTGTCGGTCGAGCCGGGGATCAGCTTGCCGTCGACGAACAGCTTGGCGGTGGTGCCGTCCCAGGTACCGGCGACGTGGTGCCACTTGCCGTTGTAGACGTTGTCCTGGTTGGCGAGGCCGGAGTAGCGCTCATGGCCCGTCGTGTCGTACATGTAGAAGCGCAGGCCGCCCGAGTAGGTCGAGTAGAGACCGTAGGAAGCGGCGTCGCAGTTCGACGCGCCCTTGCTGATGATGTAGCGGTTGGTGCCCGGCGAGCCCGAGGCGCGGATCCACGCCGAGACCGTGATGTTCTGCGGCTCCAGCGCCGACGAGTCGGGAATGCGCACGAAGTCGTTGCCGTCGAAGCGCAGCGCGGAGCCGAACAGGAAGCCCTTGATCCAGGTTGGATCGTTGGCATCGACGCCGGGCGTCGAGCCAAGCGTGCCGTTGTTGCCCTTGCCGGACAGGTCGTGGATGGTCTGGCCGGAGCCTTCGTACATGGGCCACCAGCCCGAGACCGAATCCAAGAGCCCGGCAGAAGCCGTGGCCGGCACCACGAAACCCGCGGCGAGCACGCCGGCCGCAAGCATGCGTGCAGCGGCGGGACGGAGAGAACGACGATTCATCCTTGACATGCGCAGGATTCTTGCCGCATTGGCACGTGCACGCTACTGGCCGGAAGTCAAGACCTGGCCCCATGCGATTGGTCCGTCAACGACGAAACCCCCGGAAGGCCGGGGGTTTCTGGAGTACCGCCACGGGGATTCGAACCCCGGTTTCCGCCGTGAGAGGGCAGCGTCCTAGTCCCCTAGACGATGGCGGCCTGGGGGTGTCCATCCTAGCAAGCACGCAGGAGGCCACGTCTGGACGCTGAGCGCCCGGTGAGCGATATGCTCGCCTGACGCCAGCGGATGTGGCGGAATTGGTAGACGCGCGGCGTTCAGGTCGCCGTGGGAGCAATCCCGTGGAGGTTCGAGTCCTCTCATCCGCATCGCGCAGAAGGGCCCTCTTCGGAGGGTCCTTCTGCGTTGAGAATGCGATACTCGTCGGTGCACATCTTGCACCGACATATGCACCGCGCTACGCTCCTCGACATGGCGAAGGCTGCAGCCCCATCTGCGCGCATCTACACCACCCGTGACCAACGGGTCGAGCACGCGCTCGCCACCGCAACGGCAACCGGCCTCGTCGATGCTGGTGCCTCCAGTGCCCAGAAACTCCATGCCCTGGTCGTCTATGCCGACGAGCTGCTGACGGCTGAGGCCGAGCGCGCGGAGAAGCTCGCCGCATACCGTGAACTCGCTCAGGACGATGAGCGCCTGGAGGCGATCCGCGCCAGCAGCCGCCTGGCAGTGGAACACGGCCTGCTTTGAGTGGGCCTCGAGCCGGCTGGCTCTACGAGAACAAGGTTAACGGCGCGGCGGCCGAGCAATTGCTCGTGCTCAGCGAGAACGACTGGAACGACACGATGCGCGACTCGATCGTCGTTCCGGTGATGCGCCTCACGGGTGTCGCCCCAAACGCTCTACGCATCTCCGTCGACGAGACGCCCGGCCTCTATGCCCAGTGCACGCTCGTGCAGAGCATCGCGCACGACGGCATCGGAGCCCCGTTGCGCGTCTGTCCCGAGGAGGCGTGGATTCGGACACGGTTGGGCGTTCGTCGCTTCCTGGATATCGACCGCCGGCGCACCAGCGCAGCTAAGCCGTCGCCGTCGCCAGAGCGGACCGAATGGTGGCCACGCCAGGACGACGTGCACATCGCCACTCTGCCCGGTATCCCACAGCAGAAGGTCGTTTCGGCCATCAGCGACGACGATTGGAACTCCACCGCGAGCGTTCGACACTGCGCGGCGGCGCGGCTGACCAGCCGCGGTCCAAAAGCCAACCGCGTCCGCTGGGAGGTGCCGGTGAGCGGCGGGTTTGTTGTCGCCGGTGATCTCTCTGCGTTGCCCTACGCGGCGATCAATCGGCAAGCGCCCGCGGCCAAGAAGTACCCACAGCGCTTCTCTGCGGACGAGAGCAGCCGCATCGCGCTGCGCCAGCAGACCGCACTCAGCCTGAAGTAGGCCGGCCGAAGGTCGCCCCTACTTCAGCGACGTGTAGGACAAGTCCCAGCTGTCGAAGTAGACGTTCGGCACGCCGGCGACGTCCTTGGAGTGGATCAGCGTGCTCACGTCCCATTGCAGCGGGACACCGGGCGCTTGGGCGACGATCATGCGATCGATCTGGGCCCATGCCTGTCGCCGAGCGGCGCCGCGGAGGTAGACGGCCTTCGCCATCGCGGCGTTGATCGCTGGGTCGTTGAGCTGTGAGTAGTTGGTGTTGCTGGTCGGCGCGATCGCGTGACCGTCGAAGACCGGTTGGAGCATCGGCTGCGGATCTGGGAAGTCCTTGAGCCACGCCAGGCCGCTGCCGCAGGTCAGGAGCTTGCGCGACGGCACCGCGCACCAATCCGTGAAGAGCGCGTCAGAAGGCACGTACCGCAGCCGGATGCGGAACCCGAGCTTCTCGAATTGCGACTGCACAACCTGGGCCACCAGCTTCTCCGACGGGCTGTTGCCGGCCACGACAAGGAACTTCTCCTTGCCGGTGTAGCGGCCCGACGGGTAACCGGCTCGCCGCATGTAGGTCGCCGCGAGCGCCGCATCGCCGCGCGGGTGGGCGACCGAGAGGAAGTCATAGCCTGGTCCCGCCAGCCCGCCGGCCTCCTCGAAGCCCGGGATGCCCGGCGGCAGGAAGTGCGTTGCCAACGGACCGGTGATCGGCCCGCCTCGTGCCTGACGAGCGGCCTGGCGGTCGAAGCCCGCCACCACGGCCTTGCGGACGTTGAGGTTGGTGAACGGCTTGATCGTCGTGTTAATCGGCAGGACGCGGTAGCCGCCCATCGGCAGCTGCACGGCCTGGTCTCGGTGGTGCTCGGCCACGTCCTCGAGGACGGGCGGTGGCGGGATGCCGTCGAGCACCTTGTGTGTGCCGGCCAGGACCTGACGAGCCGCCACGTTGGAGTCCGAGGCGTTGGTCTGGATGATCACGCGGTTGAGGCGCGCCGGGCGGCGGTCGGTCGCACGATCCCAGTTCGGGTTGCGCACGAGCTCGATCCGGCGGCCGGCCTGATAGCCGACCGTCGCGCCGTCACGATCGTTGCGCACCATGTACGGCCCTGTCGCCACGACGTGGGTGTTATAGGTCGACGGGTTCTCGGCGTCGAACGCCTTGGCGTACTCCTCGGGCACCGGTGCGCTGGCCGGCAGGGTGAGCGCACCGACGAAGGCGGCCGCAGACGGCTTGCGCAGATGGAAGACGATCGTGCGCGCGTCGGGCGTCGTGATCCCGCTGATCGCGTGCACGCCCTTGGTCGGTTTGGCCGGCGCGCCGATCAGATCGGCAAAGTAGCCGGGGTACTGGCCGCCCACGTTCACGCTGAAGAAGCGGTCAAACGCATAGGCGACGTCGTGAGCGACCACCTCGCGGTTGACCGGCGGCGAGAACCGGACGCCACGACGGATCCGCACGGTGATCGTGCGACCGTCGGCGGAGATCACAGGAAGCGCCGACGCGAGATCGGGCACCGGCTGCGAGAGGTCGTCCGGCCGGAAGCCGTAGAGCGGCCGCTGGGTTGCGAGCGCGACCTGGATGCCCAGCGAGTAATACGTGTGACCGGGATCGAGGAAGTCGACATCGGACGCCGCCAGCATCGTCAGCGTCCCACCGTGATCGGCGGACGGTCGCTGGTTGCCGGCATCGTCCTTCCCGCAGGCTCCGAGCAGCAGAAGCACGCAGAGCAATGCTCCCGCCGTCGGGAACCGAACCAACATCCTCATCCAGATTGGCGCTAGCGCTTCGAGCGGCGGCGCTTGGGCGCCGCGCTCTCGGAGCCCGTGGGCGGCGCCGAGTAGGCGAGCATGCTCAACCGCGCGCGCACCTCTGGTCCACCGCTCTGCCCGTCCTGCAGGCGACCCGCGCTGGTCGCCTGCTCCTCGATGGCCCAGGCGAGCACCTCGCCGAGGCGATCGCCGAGGTCACGCCAGCCCTGCTCGTCGAGCATGAGGGGCGCGTAGGACAGATGTCGATCCGCCCGCTCGTCGAACGTGCCGGCGGTGACCGCGGTGCGCACGTCTCCCAGCATCTTGCTGAGGACGGTGTTCGACACGGCCTTCCGGGCGCTGGGCGGCAGCTGCGCCCAATCGTCGTCGTCCAAAAATGGGCGCGTCAACGCTCGGTAGTGGTGCTCGATCGCCCCGCGACGGGGCGTGGTCCGCACGAGCTCGATGCAATCGAGCTCGCGCAGGATCCGAACGTGGTAGCTGACGAGCGGCAGGGACTCCTCGAACTCCTTGGACATCTCGTTCGGGCTGGCCACGCCCTCGTTGAGCCGCGTGAGGATCCTCATGCGCAGAGGGTGCGACAACGCCTTGACAATGTTGCTGTCTAGCTCGTGCGGCTTATTGGCCGCGCCGTTTCGTCGCTCCGCGACTGTGGTCGTCTTGCTCATGGCTGATCCCCGCCTTCGTGCTCGGACAGAACTCGCTGCAACCGCCCACGTGCCCGATGCAACTGCACTTTGGCCGTGCCCTCAGGGATCCCGAGGGCAAGGGCAACGGCAGGCTGCGTGAGGTCGTCGACGTACCGCAAGAGCAACAGCTTACGGTCATGCGGGGTCAGATTCCTAACCGCTCGGCGCACATCGACCTGGAGAGGCAGGAGATCGAGGCGCCCAGCGGCGGTCCGGTCGTGAATATCTCCGTGCTCATCGAGGCTGATTGAGGCTGTGTTACGTCCCCGGTGTCGATGGGCTTCGCGGTGGACGATCGTGCGCAGCCAGGCGATCGGATGCTCGGGCACCACGCCATCGCGGAGGCTGCGCCAGGCACGGATCAGCGCCTCCTGGGCGATGTCGGCAGCGTCGTCGGAGGGGGCTACGCGATGGGCTTCGCGCAGGCAGCGAGAGGCTGCGACGTCCCAGTCGAGTTCGCGTTCTGACAACAGCTTCGTGTCGAGGTGAAACGGTTTTGAGCGCTTTGGGGGTCTTGACATGACATGACCCTGATCCAGGCGACGACGCAACCGGAGAAAGAAACGTCGACGGCTCCATACGATGCCCTGGCTCCGCACTACGAAGCCTTCGTCGGCGGCGACCGGTACGGCGAGTGGCTCGCCGGTTTGCTGGGCCTGGCGGCGCAACACGGGGTCGGCGGCGGACGGGCGCTCGACGTCGGCTGCGGCACGGGGCGCAGCCTCGCCGCGTTGGTCGCCGCGGGGTTCACCACCGAGGGCTGCGACCCATCAGGGGCGATGTTGCGCGAGGCACGAGCAGCGCTCGGGCCTGACGTGGCGCTGGAGGTCGCGGCCCTCCCCCACCTGCCCGATCGGGCGCCCGTCGACCTCGTCACGGCGATGAACGACGTCATCAACTGCGTCGCGCCGGACGATCTCGACGCCGCGGTGGCAGCGCTGGCCAGCCGCGTGCGGCGCGGCGGGCTCGTGCTGTTCGATGCCAACACGCGCCGCACCTATGACGGCTTCTTCGGCTCGACGTTCTGCCGCAGCGACGACGATCGCTTCTTCGTGTGGGAGAGCCTGCCGGGCGCATCGGCTTCGCGCTTCACGCACCGGGCGGACCTCCATGCCTTCGCCCGCGACCCCGAGCAACCGGATCGCTGGATCCGCAGCGTGAGCCATCACGTGCAACACCACCACCCGCACGCGCAGGTCACCAACGCCCTCGACGCCGCAGGCCTGGAGCTCCTGTTGGTCTGCGGCCAACGCGACGACGGCCCGCGTGACGACGCTTGCGACGAGGCAGTCCACACCAAGCGGATCTACCTCGCACGCCTTCGATGACCCCCGAAACAGAAAGGAGGATGCCCCATGCTCAAGATCACGAAGCTCGAAGAGCCGACGCTGCCGGCCCTGGCCATCACGAAGGGCTACTAGTCGCCATGCCGACGGTCGTGCCGGCGGTCGTGACCGCCCCCCGTTGCGGCCACGACCGTTGGTGGCCTCGGCTGAAGCCCACGATCGAGGTGATCCCTGACCGGGGTCGCCTGATCCTCATGCGCAGCGGCCGCCAGAACGGCGACGTCGCGCTTGACGGTGATCCCCGCGTGCTCGGCGAGCTGCTTGCGCAGCTCGACGGCACGCGGGGGCCCGCGTCGATCCTGGCGTCGTTGCGTGCCACGGTCGCTCCTGCGTTGACGGCCGAGGATCTCGATGAGGCGCTGAGGGCGCTTGCCGCCGACGGGTTGATCGAGGACGCCACTGACGACGCGCGCCATCTCGATCCCGCCGGCCTGGAGCGCTATGACCGTCAGCTGCGGTACTTCGGTGACCTTGCCGGCGCGGGTATGCCGCGTGCTGCGGCACAGGCGCGGTTGGAGGCGGCGACGGTCGCCGTGCTCGGCCTCGGTGGCCTGGGCGGCATGGCGGCGACGATGCTCACGGTCTGTGGCGTCGGCACGATCGTCGGTGTCGACCATGATGTCGTCGAGCTCAGCAACCTCGCGCGGCAGGTGCTCTATGGCCAGGACGATCTCGGCCGGCTCAAGGTCGATGCGGCAGCCGACCGCCTGAGCCAGCTCAACGCCCGCGGTCACTTCGTCGGCATCCCTCGTCGCCTGGACTCCACCGCCGCCGTCGCCGACGCGATCGCCGGCGCCGACTTCGTCGTGGCCGCCGTCGACTGGCCCGCCGATCGGATCTCGGGCTGGGTCAACGCGGCCTGCTGGGCGGCCGGCATTCCGTACGTCGGCATGAGCCAGCACCCGCCGCTGGTGCGCGTCGGCCCGACGTACCTTCCCGGCGCCACCGGTTGCCTGACCTGCCAAGAGGCCGCCTATCGCCGCCGCTTCCCGCTCTTTGACGCCGCCCGCTCGGCGATCTCGGATGACTCCCCCGCGGCGACCTACGCGCCGGCCTGCGGCCTCATCGGCTCGCTCGTGGCCAACGAGGCGATCGCGCACATCACCGGCCTGACGCCGGTCGCCTGCCTCGGACGCTCGACGGTCATCGACCTCACGACGCTCGCGGTCACCCATGAGGAGGTCCCGCGCGACCCCGACTGCGGCGTTTGTGGGCGCGGCGCCGTCTCGACCATGCGTCCGGCCGCCTCACCGATCGGATAAGCCGATCCGACATCCGGGACATGGACGTCCGGCTCTCGGAAGTGCTCGCCGCGCTCTCTCACGCACTCGACATCACCGAGGGGCAACCGCGTGGCCACGCCGAGCGCACCTGCCTGATCAGCATGCGGATCGCGGCGCAGCTCGGCCTCGACGCCCAGACGCGCTCCTCGCTCTTTCACGCCGCCTTGCTCAA
This sequence comes from Baekduia sp., assembly GCF_035996765.1. Lineage (NCBI taxonomy): Bacteria > Bacillati > Actinomycetota > Thermoleophilia > Solirubrobacterales > Baekduiaceae > Baekduia > Baekduia sp. The sequence goes on along the minus strand of NZ_DASYJG010000035.1, from coordinate 125,789 downwards.
GGACGCCGGCTGCTCGTCGAACGCCGCCAAGGTCGCCGCGCTCTACGGCGCCGATGACGCCGACGTCAAGCGCGACCGCAAGACCACCGACCACCTCATCCCCGGCCAGTCGATCCGCCACCTCGTGCGCTCGACCGCGCCGGGCCGCTCGCCGATCGCCAAGGCGCGCCATCTCAAGCTGCTGGTCGCCCACGGCTCCGCGGGCTCGCGCGGCCTGACCGAGCTGCGCTGCGAGCGCGGCGCCGAGGTCGCCCGTTATGTCGGCCTGAGCCTCGAGGCCGAGACCGCGATCCGCCATCTCGACGAGCACTTCGATGGCCGCGGCTACCCGCAGTCGCTGGAGGGCGAGCAGATCTCGCTCTGTGGCCGCATCCTCTGCCTTGCCCAGACCGCGGAGGTCTACTGGCAGGAGGGCGGCGGCGCGGCCGGCGCCTGTGGTGTGGCGCGCGATCGGCGCGGCACGTGGTTTGACCCGGCGCTGGTCGACGCGCTCTGCGCGGCCGAGGACGACCATGCGTTTTGGGCGTCGTTGGACGAGCCGCGCGTCGCGTCGTTGGAGCCGGTCGATCGCCTGCTACACGCCGACGACGACGGGCTCGATCGCATCGCCCAGGCGTTTGCCGGGATCGTGGACGCCAAGACGCCCTACACCGCCCGCCACTCCGAGGGCGTCGCCGACATCGCGGTGGCGCTGTCGGCCGCGCTCGGCTTCGATGCGCTGGCCCAGCGCCGGCTGCGCCGCGCCGGCCTGCTGCACGACATCGGCAAGCTCGGCGTCTCCAACCGGATCCTCGACAAGCCCGGCAAGCTCGACGCCGACGAGTGGGCCGCGGTGCGTCGCCACCCGACCTGGACGCTGGAGATCCTGCAGCGGATCCCGGCCTTCGCCGACCTCGCCGAGGTCGCAGCCAACCACCACGAGAAGCTCGACGGCAGCGGCTACGGCCGTGGCCTGACCGGCGGTGAGCTGACGCTGGAGGCGCGGATCCTCGTCGTCGCCGATATCGCGGAGGCGCTCACCGCCGACCGGCCCTACCGCGGTTCGATGCCGGTCGAGAAGGTCCTGGAGATCATGGGCGGCGACGTGCCGCACGCGCTTGACGGCGACGTCTTCGCGCGGCTGCCGGATGTGCTGGCGCGCCGCGCCGGTGATGCTGTGGCAGTCGCGCCGCCGGACGCCCTGGCCGCTTAGCGCGCCCAGATCGGCGCCGGATCCCATGCCGGGATCCGCAGGTGCTTGAGCACCGCGAGCGCCCGGAGGGTCGGGGCCGCGCCGGCGGAGGAGCGCAGGTCGCCGCAGCGCAGCGCGCTGGCCGGGTCGAGCTTGCCGATGAACCAGCGGTAGGCGTCCTCGCCGCTGCAGGAGAGCTCGAGGTCGACGTCGTCGGCGGGCTCGCGTCGCAGGAGCTGTGCCTGCCCGCCGCGCAGGTCGAGCAGGAGCTCGGCGTCGGGCTCGTGGAGCGCGAAGCGCACGACGAGGTCGATCCGGCCGAGGCGCGCACGCAGGGCGGCGTCGACCGCCAGCGCGTCGCGCACGCGGCCGCCCAGTTCGACCGTCACGGCTTCGGCGTCGGGAAAGCGCGGCGCCTCGCGCTCGGCGCGCAGGTGAGCGAGGACGTCGCCGGCGTTGCGCACCGGGGGCAGCGCGCGCAGCCGCTCCAGGCGGACGTCGGCAAACGCGTCGCCGCGCTCGGCGTCGCGGGCGACGACCGCGGCGTAGTGGCGGCTCGCCGCCGCGCCCCAGGTGACCGCGGGCGCATCGCGCTCCCAGTCGCGCGGGGCCAGACGCAGCAACCAGCCGGCGCCTTCGGGGTCGCGGGCCAATAGGTTGGGATCCTCGACCAGCCGCGGGTTGACCGCCAGGATCGAGCCGCCGACCGGCGCCCAGATGCCGAACGTGCCGGCCGCCGTGCTGACGGTCGCGGCGGGGTCACCGGCTTCGAGCGCCGCGCCGGGCTCGGGCAGCGTGAGCTTGAGGTCACCGCCGAGGTCGCGGGCCAGCGCCGCGGTCAGGCCGACCACGACCGCGCCGAGCGCCGTCTCGACCCACAGGTGCGCGTCGAGCGCGATGCCGCGGGCGGCCGTGCCGAAGGCGGCGGGGTCGACGGGTGGGTGGGATCCGATCAGTGGGAGCGCGTGGGGATCGCGCGCGCCGCCGCCGGCACGCCGTGGCGACGGCCAGGACGGCGACGGCGCCCAGAGGTCGTCGGGCAGCGGCGCGCCGTGGCGCAGCGCCTCGTCGCTCAGGCGGTCGGCCGCGACGAGCGGCACGCCGTAGCGCTCGGCGGCGCGCGCCAGCGTCTCGCGCTGCTCGAAGCCGGCGCGGTCCGGGAGCGCGAGCGCGGTGACGCACGCGTGCTCGGCGCGAAAGCCGCTGCGGTGGACCTCCAGGTCGCCCCACGCGGCGACCGCGCCGACGGCCTGATCGGCGCGGAAGTCCAGCCGCCGGTCGGCCGGATCGGTCAGCGCGTAGAGCCCGCACATGCAGTCGGCCACCGGCGGCGCGTGGCGCACGTCGCGCGCGCAGACAGCGCGGTTGGCACCTGGCTCCCACGGCAGCGCCATGAACGTCCACGGGCGCAGCAGACCGTCCTCCTCGACGTGCCAGGCGCGGTAGCCGACGACGGCCTCCAGGTAGTCGGGTGCGCCTTCGCTGCTCACGCCGGGACGGGCTCGCGCTCGGGCGCGACGGCGGGCTCGGGCGCGTCCGCGGGCTCGCGGTCGGGCTCCCGCTCACGGGGCGCCTGGGCGGGCACGGGCAGCCGCAGCGGCTCGACGCGGATGCGGCGCGAGGGCCCGGGAAGATCGAGGAGGTCCGGCATCGGCGCGGGAGGCTAGAGATCGCACCCGATGGCACCGCGACGCGGCTCGGATCTACAGCATCACCGCCTGCCGCACGGCGGCGCCGGCGGCGAGGCGGTCAAAGCCCTCGTTCAGGTCGTCGAGGCCGATCCGGTGCGTCAGCAGCTCCTGCACCGGCAGCCGCCCGTTCTTGTAGGCCTCGACGAAGAGCGGGATGTCGCGGTCGGGCACGCACGAGCCCAGATAGGAGCCCTTGAGCGTGCGCTCCTCGGTGACGAGGCTGACGGCCTGGATGTCGAGCCGCTGCTCGGGGTGCGGGAGGCCGACGGTCACGGTGGTGCCGCCGCGGCGCGTCGCCTCGTAGGCCTGGGCCAGAACGCGCGCGCTGCCCACGGTCTCGATGACCTTGTCGCCCCCACCGCCGGTGGCCTCGCGGATCGCCGCGACGGCGCCGTCGCCGGCGTGGATCGGCGTCGCGCCCAGACGGCGCGCGTGCTCAAGCTTCTCTTCGACGACGTCGACGGCGACGACCTCGGCGGCACCCGCCATCTGCGCGCCGAGCAGCGCGGCGAGGCCGACGCCGCCCAACCCGAAGACGACGACCCGGTCGTCGGGCGCGACGTGCGCGCTGTTGACCGCGGCGCCGACCCCGGTGAGGACCGCGCAGCCGAAGAGCGCCGCGATCTCGTAGGGCAGGTCGACGTCGACCTTGACCGCCGAGTGCGCCGAGACGACGATGTGGTCGGCGAAGGCCGACACGCCAAGATGGTGGTGAAGATGCCCGCCGTGGTCGCCGACGCCAGCCCAGCGTCGCTCACCGCTGAGCAGCGTGCCCGCCGCGTTGGCCGCCGCGCCCGGCTCGCAGAGCGCCGGCCGCTGGGCACGGCACGGCCCGCAGGCGCCGCAGGTCGGCACGAACGACAGGACGACGTGGTCGCCGGCCGTGAAGCCCGGGGTCTCCCCTCCGGTCTCCACGACCTCCCCCGCCGCCTCGTGGCCGAGGACCATCGGCATGACGCGCGGCCGCGAGCCGTCGATGACCGACAGGTCCGAGTGGCAGAGGCCGGCGGCGCCGACGCGGATCAGCAGCTCGCCCGGCCCGGGCGGCGCGAGCTCCAACTCGACGACCTCCAGCGGCCGCGAGTCGACGTAGGGCTTGGGCAGCCCCATCTCCCGCAGGACGGCGCCGCGGACCTTCACGCCGCCAGCCGCTCCAGCGCCGAGCGGATCGCCTCCGGGATCGGCTGCGGACGGCGCGTCTCGCGATCGACGAAGACGTGGACGAACCAGCCCCGCCCCGCGGCCTTCTCGCCCTTGTCGCCGAAGAGCCCGATCTCGTATCTGACCGACGAGGTGCCGAGGTGTCCCACGCGCATCCCGGCCTCGACGGGCTCGGGGAAGACCAGCGGCGCGGTGAACTTGCAGTGCGACTCCGCGCAGAGCCCGATCGTCGGCCCCTGCAGGATGTCCAGGCCGCCCTCTTGGATGAGGTAGGCGTTGATGATGGTGTCGAAGAACGCGTAGTACTCGACGTTGTTGACGTGGCCGTAGACGTCGTTGTCGTGCCACCGCGTCGGGATCGTCATCCGATGCGGGTAGGCGTCGAGACCGCTCATGAGCGGTGGCGGAGCATGAGCTGGCGGACGAGGTCGTCGTCAAACGCGGCCGGCTCGGTGGTGGCGATGAAGTCGTGCAAGAGGGCTACGAAGCGCTCCGGATCGTCGTTGAACGGGAAGTGACCCGCGCCCGCGAAGATCTCCAGGCGGCTGTCGGGCATCTGGGCATGCGCGTCGTGGGCGTGCTTGACCGGGATCATGTGGTCCTTCTCGCCCCACACGATCAGCGACGGGACATGCTCGGCGAGGTAGAGCCGGTCAGTCGCGTCGACGCGCTGGCCGGCCGGGTCGATCACCGAGCGCGCGGTGTGCACGAAGGCGCGGCGGGCGTCGCCGTCACCGAGCGACTCGAAGCCCTCGGCCATGCCGCGGACGTCGGCCGACGCGCGCAGGCCGACGCGGCCGAGGACCGAGCCCAGCGCCGCGCCCGCGCCTCTTAGCGGGCTCGACGCCAGCAGCGGCAGGACGTACTCGGCGCCGGGCAGGGTCGCTGCGCGCAGCACGAGGCTGACCTCGGAGCCCAGGCCGCCGGAGTCGACGAGCGCCAGGCGCTCGACGCGCTCGGGGAACTGGTAGGCGAACTGCATCGCCACACCGCCGCCGAGCGAGTGGCCGACGACCGTCGCCCGCGGGATCTCCAGCGCCACGAGCAGATCGCGCAGCCCTGAGGCGTAGGCGCCGAGCGAGTAATCGCCGCGCGGCTTGGCCGAGCGTCCGTGGCCGAGCAGGTCGGGCGCGATCACCGTGTAGTGCTCGGCCAGCGCCGGCATGACCGTTCGCCACGTCCGCGAGCTGGACGTGATGCCGTGGATGAGGAGGACGGCCGGCCCCGCGCCCATCTGGTGATAGGTGACGGGGTGGCCATGCAGCTCGATCTGCTGCGACGAGGAATCGGTCATCGGCGGAGCAGCAACATATCGCGGTTGGATTGAGGGTCGGGTGCGGGCGTCCGTGGCGCGCAGTGCGCGGCGTTGGTCGTGCTGTGGAGGGGGGTCTGTCGGCACCGAGGAGAGCGAATGGGGCCGGCGGCTCGAGGCGTCACCTGTCGTCCGCTGGCGCATGGGCGCAGGTCGTTCGGGCGTTGATGATCACCGAACGACATCGAACCCGCGCATATCGCGGGTTCGATCTCATCCGCCTCATTTCGGCCCCGAATCGTCGCACCGGGGCGCCGCCGGGCGCTCAAACTAGGGGTGGGCCTGTCTGCGGACACATGCCGGCCGCCAGCAGGCCCACGTCGTCTCGGCCGGTCCTCGGAGCGCCGGGTGGGCCCGTTCACGGACGTATACCGGCCGCCAACAGGCCCACCCGCCCGGGCGCGTGCGGACGACGAGCCAACGCGTCGAGCCGCCGGCCCCGCTCGCTCCCCTCGGTGCCGACAGACCCCGCTTCGCAGCACGACCAACGCTCCGCACTGCCCACCATGAACGCACGCCGCACACGCTGAGCGGCCAGCCAACGCCGCGAACCAGGAGCCGCCAAGACCTACGGCGCCTCGACCGCCGCCGTCTCCCCCGCATACACCGCCGCGCCGCCCGCGAAGTCCAAGGACACGCGGTAGGTCCCGGCCGGCGCGTTGGCATCGAGCGTGTACGAGGTGCCGTCGGCGCTCACCGTCGCGGTCGTCACCGGATCCTGCGTCCAGCGGTCAAAGCACCCTGCCGGCACGCCCACCGAGGACGGCGTGATGAGCACCGGCCCGTACTGGCGCTGGTTGCACACCTGCTCCAGCAGGCGGTCCAGGCGCACCTTGCGGCCCGGCTGCGCGGGGCTGATCGTGCCGCTGACCTGCAGCCGGCCGTCGGGCAGCCGCGTGGTGGCCGCGGTCATGTGGACGTAGGTGGTGATGTTGAGGTTCTGGCTGGTGGGGATCGAGACGGCGCCCTGCACGATCGGCCGCGTCGCCGCCGCCAGCAGCAGGCGCCAGCGCGGCGTGCCCGGGATCGGGATCGTCGCGGTGCCGTCGGCGCCGGTGGTCGCCGTGGCGCCGGTCGGCACGGGCGCGCGCTGGTTCACCGGGCCGCTGACGACGTTGGTCGACAGCAGCTCGACCTGCTCGCCGGCGACCGGCGCGGTACCCACGACGGCGGTCCGGGAGACGGTCCGACGCGTCAGCGTCGCGACGGCGGAGGGCGCCGAGTCGACGTACACGGGCTGCGGCGCGGCGGTCAGCGACAGCTCCGGCGCCAACACCCGCTGCGCGACAGCGAACGGATCGTCACCGGCGACGATGATGCACGCGCACTCGGTGCTGCTCTCGAACGAGACGGTCTGCGCGTAGTAGTCGTGACCGCCGTCGCGGGCGAACGCGCCGGCGAGGTTGACGAAGGCCCGCACGTCGGTCCGCGCGCCGCTTCCGAGCCGAATGCGCGTGAAGACGTTCGCCTGTCGGATGCCGCCGCGCGCCGTGTAGAGCGCGCCACCGTCCAGCGAGATCGCGCCGATGAAGTTCGACTCCTCGCCCTGGGCCTCACGCTGCAACGTCCGCGAGTGGCCGCCGCCGACCTTGACCACGCGCGCCTCGGTGGCGCCCGAGCCGTACTGGACGGCGGGATGAGCCAGGATCGCCACGTAGCCGTCGCCGACATCCAGCTGCGAGATCGCCGCGCAGTGGCCGCGATCGAGCTTGCGCGTCGACGAGCCGTGCGACGACAGCGTGCGGACGTACGGCACGTCACAGGCCGACTTCCTCTTGCCCGAGCCCGTCGTCCCGTGGACGGCGTACGCCAGCCGTGAGCCCTCGATCGCCACGGCCGGCGAGCCGCCGCCGCGGTACGGGATGTGGGCGAGCACGCGGGCCTTCACCACGCCGGAGCTGATCAGCTGCCCGCCGCGCACCATGCAGGAGCCCGATCGCGTCGAGCAGCCTTCGGTCCAGATCAGCTGCGCGCCCTCCCCACCGGCGCGTGCGCCGACGTCGAGGATCGCGCTGGCGGGTGGGTTGCGCCGCAGCGCCGTCTGTGCGTGGCTGGCGCCCGCGCGGACGACAATGCGGCCGTCATCGGCGCGCCAGACCACATAGCCCGCGTCGGCGACGATCGCGGTGCCGTGCGTGCTGCTGCCGAAGGGCTCGTCAGCGAAGGTCGACGGAGCCGTGGCGGCCAGCGTCAGAAGGGCGGCAGCGGCGAGAAGGACAAGACGGTGAAGCGTGGACATGAACATCGAACGCCGCCAACCACCCTGAGGTCACGCCGGCGTGTCAGCCCGCGTGCGGTCGGCCGCCACCCCCGCGGCCGCCAACAGCTCCTCGAGCGGCGCCGGACGACCAAGATGATGGCCTTGCCCGAAGTCGACACCGTGGGCGAGCAGGAGCTCGATCACCGGCCCGTCGTCGACGAACTCGGCGACCGTGGTGCGCCCAAGGCCATGCGCAATCCCCGTCACCGCGGAGATGACCAGGCGGTCGGTCTCGTTGTCCTCCGCGTTGGCCACGAACTCGCCGTCGATCTTCAGCACGTCGAACGGCAAGTGCTTCAAGTACGAGAACGAGCCGAAGCCCGCGCCGAAGTCGTCCAGCGCGAAGCCGCAGCCGAGCGCGCGGACCGCCTCGGCAAACGCCCCCGCGCGCGGGATGTCGGCGACCGCGGCGGTCTCGGTGAGCTCGACGACCAGATCGGACGGCTCGACGCCCGCGGCGGTCAGCTCAGCACCGATCAGCGCGAGCAGCTCGGCGTCGCCGACCGAGCGGGCCGACACGTTGACCGACAGCGGCAGCCGCCCGCCGATGGCGGCGACCTGCCCCATCGCCCGGATCGCCTCGGCCACGACCCAGCGGTCGATCGCCGTGATCGTCCCGAAGCGCTCGGCGGCCGGCAGGAAGCTCTCCGGCAAGATCAGCTCGCCGTCGTCGCCGACCATCCGCAACAAGAGCTCATGGCGCACGGTCTCGCGCGTGCGCAGGTCCACGATGGGCTGCGCGTGCAGGACCAAGCGCTCCTCGGCCAGCGCCCGATCCAGCCGCTGCAGCCAGGTCATCTGCGCCCGGATCCGCGGCTGGCGGCCGCCCTCGGCGTGGTAGACGGCGAACTGGTTGCGCCCGGCCTCCTTGGCCTCGTACATCGCGAGGTCTGCGCCGACCATGAGCTCGCCGCTGCTCACGGTCGCGGCCTCGACCGCCGCCACGCCGATCGACGCGGTGACGTTGCCCGCCTGCTGGTCGCCGAAGCCGCGCGCGCGTTGGCGGACGATCTCGACCAGGGCGCTGGCAACCACGGCCGCCTCTGGCGCGGACTCGACCGGCAGCAACACCGCGAACTCGTCGCCGCCGAGCCGGGCGAGCACGTCGGTCTCGCGCAGCCGCTCGCGCAGCGCCGAGGCGCAGGCGATGATCAGCTGGTCGCCGGCATGGTGGCCGAGGGTGTCGTTGACGTACTTGAAGCCGTCGAGGTCGACGATCAGCAGCGCGCCCGCCGCGCCGTAGCGGCGCGTTCGCGCGACGTGCGCATCCAGCGCGCGCTCGAAGCCACGCCGGTTGAGCAGGCCCGTCAGCGGATCGTGGTCGGCGAGATGGCGCAGCCGCGCCTCGTATTCGCGCCGCTCGGTGACGTCCTGCATCTGACCCAGGATGTGCAGCGGCGCGCCGTGCTCGTCGCGCACGAGGGTGGCGCTGACCGACACCCAGACGTCGCGTCCGTCGCGGTGGTTGAGGCGATGCTCGAGCCGGATGTCGCCGTCGACCATCGCCGCGATCGCCTCGACCACCTGCGCGACGTCGTCGGGATGCACGATGCCAAGCGGCCCCTGCTCGAGCAGCTCCTCGCGCGGGTAGCCGGTCAGCACCGCCAGCGCGTCGTTGATGCGCAGGAAGCGTCCCTCGCGGTCGGACAGGAACATGCCGTTGGGCGCGCGGTCGAAGGCGACCTCGAAGCGCTGCTCGGCGGCGCGGCGTGCCCGATCGGCGGCGCGCTGCTCGGTGACGTCCTGGCTGATGCCCTCGATCCGGATCAGCTGCCCGTCGGCGCCGCGGACCGCACGCACACGCGAGAGCAGCGTGCGCCGCGTGCCGTCGGTGCGCAGGATCACCATCTCGAGCTCGGCGTCCTGGCCATCGCGCTGCGCGGCGCGCGTGACCTCCATGAGGCGCTCACGATCGGCCGGGTCGACGCGCTCCGACAGGAACTCCTTGAACGTCGGCAGCGGCTGCGACGGGTCCAGGCCGTAGATCCGGCAGAGCTCCGGCGACCACGTCATCTGCTGGGTCGCGATATCCCAGCGCCAGGAGCCGGTCCGCGCCAGTGCTTGTGCACGCTGCAACTCGGCCGCCTGGGCGAGCTGATCGGTGACGTCGAAGGTGACGGCCATCGCCTCGGCACCGAGCGGGCGAAACGCGGTGCGGTAGGTCCGCCCGTTGGCCGAGACGCTCTCCAACGCGCTCGACGTCCCAGCCAGCGCATCGCGATAGTGATCGAGCACGTCAGGGCGGCCAGCCCGCTCCAAGACCTCGGCCACGCTCTGGCCGACCATCGCCTCGGCGTCGTGGCCGGCCTGTTCGATCGCCGCCCCGGCGACCATCACAAAGCGCAACTGCTCGTCGACGACGAGCACGCCGGTGTCGGGAAGTTCCTTGACGAGGTTGCGGTAGCGCTCCTCCGAGCGGCGCAGGCGGCGGCGGTCGTCCCGGCGGCGCAGCGCGTAGCGCACGGTCCGGGCCAGCATCGGCCCGTCGATCTCCTGCTTGACCAGGAAGTCGGCCACGCCGAGGCGCTCGGCCTCCTGATCCAAGGCCGGATCGGCCATGCCGGTGAGCAGGATGATCGTCGCGTCGGGATCCTCGGCCAGGAGCTCGCGCGCACCCTCCAGCCCCTCGCCGTCGGGCAGCCGCTGGTCGAGCACGACGACGTCGGGACGCTCGGCCGCCCAGGCGGCGCGCATCTCGGCCAGCGTCGCGGCCTCGACAACCTCGACGCCGCCGCGCAGCCCATCGCTGAGCCAGATCGTGGCCAGCCCGCGCGAAGCCGCGACATCATCGACCACCAGCACCTGCACCGGTGCAACGTCGTCCATTACCTCGCCCCCTCCCCGCATCGCGGCCTCAAACCTACGCTGTCAGTGCCCGGTCAAGCGCACTTGGAAGCGCGATCGGACAGATTGCCGTGCGCTGCGATGGGACTTGCGGTCAGGTGGCGGTGCGGATGCCCGGCAACACGTGGGAGGGAAACGAGCCCTTCAGCAGCCAGCCGCCGTCGTCGAGCCGCTGCACCTCACCGCGGCGCGTCAGCTCCCCTACCGCCTGGCTGACCGTCGGGCGCTGGGCGCCGACGAAGCGCGCCATCATGGTGTGGTTGATCGGCACCGGCATGAGCACGCCGTCGGGCGTGACGCGGCCGAAGCGCTCGGCCAGACCCCACAACGAGACCAGCACGCGGTCGTCGATGCGCACGACTTGATGGACGATCAGCCGCAGCGACGCGCTGGTGGCGCGGTCCATCACGCGCCCGGTCACCTGGCTCATGACGCGCGGAAAGCGCGCTGCGTGCGCGGCGAACTGCGCGTCGAGCGCGGCGAAGCGCACGGGCTCCAGCGCGTTGAAGCGCAGATCGATGTCACCGGCCGCCGACTGCTGATCGCTCGGCCACGGCCGCACCATGTCGCCCGGGCCGAGGATCTCCAGGCTCCGGCGCCGGCCGATGACCAGATCGCGGGCCAGCACCCCGGCGATGATCAGCAGCCCGATGACCGCGCCGGTCGCGGCCCAAGCGGGATCGAGATCCCACACGCCGCGGGCGATCGTCAGCGTCTCGGCGACCAGCTCGCGCTTGGCCGCCGCGAAGCCCTGCTGGTCGAGCCCTTGTCCGAGGTCGGGGTCGACCTCCAGCACGCGCACCAAGCCGTCCATGTCTGCCCCAAGTAGATCACCTCTGCGGCGCGGCGCGCGCCGGACGCGTGAGCACCGTGGCGGCCGCGAGCGCAGCGCGCGCGACGGTGGCCGGGTCGCGCATCTGCGCCTGGGCGATCGCGCCGTCGAAGAGCAGCGCGAGCTGGTCGGCGACCGTCTCGGGATCGTCGATGGTGTCGACGGCGCGGGCGGCGGCAGCGAAGGCGTCGCGGGTGGCGGCCTTGTGGCGGCGGGCGACGGCGCGGGCCGGGTGGCCCGGATCGTGCAGCTCGAGGCTGGCGTTCATGAACGGGCAGCCACGGAAGCCGCGGCTCGTGAACCACGGTTCGAGCATGACGAATGGCGCCAGCAGCCGGGCGTGGGCGTCGTCGCCGGCGTGCTGCATGGCCGCGTTGAGCTCGGCGCGGGCCGGGCCGTCGCGGCCGTCCAGCACGGCGACGACGAGGTCGTCCTTGGTGGCGAAGTGCCGGTAGAGCGTCATCTTGCCGACCTGCGCCTCGGCCGCGATCCGGTCGACGCCGACGGCGCGGATGCCCTCGCGGTGAAAGAGCTTGGAGGCCGTGGCCAGCACGCGATCCCGCGCCGCGCTCACCGCGTGAAGACCAGCTTGGTGTAGGACTCGGTCAGCGCCTCGGCGGCGTCGTCGAAGGCCACCACCTTGGTCGTGACGGGCGCGACATCGAGGGTGCCGTCGGCGAGCAGGTCCAGGACGGCGGGCGCGTCCCGGCGCGCGTGGATGCGCCCGGTGATGAAGGTCGACCCCATCACGTACATCGGCAGCAGCGGGAACGGCGGGATCGTGGTGGGGTCGAAGTAGATCGCGCTGCTGGTGCAGACGCCGTCGCGATCGAGGCTGCCGAGCGCGAGCGCGAGGCCCTCGCGCGTGCCGTTGGCGTCGATCGTGATCGGGAAGCGCGTGTCCACGCGATCCGGGATGTGGTCCAGCGTGCGCGCGCCATAGCCCTCGGCGATCGCGCGCCGGCCGGGATCGGTGTCGACATACAGCACATCTTCGGAGCCGAGCGCGACCGCCTCGGCGACGGCGTAGAGGCCGATCGAGCCCGACAGCCCGCCACCGCAGACGAGCACCGGGGCGCCGGGCCGGACGGCGAGGTGCGGCGCGACGGCGCGGTAGGCGTCGGTGATGTTGTCCGAGGCGCTGGCGGCAACCTCGGGCGCCAGGCCATCGGGGAGGCGGACGAGCATCGCGTCGGCGAACGGCACGTTGACCGCGTCGGAGAGAAAGCCGCCCCAGCGCGTCTGCTCCTCCCCGAAGCCGAAGCCGTAGGTCTGGCCGAGCGGGACGGTCTCGCAGTTGCCGGTCCGCCCCATCGCGCAGGCGCCGCAGGTGCCACAGCTGATCTGGAACGGGACGAGCACGCGGTCGCCAGGTTTGACGGTCTTCACGCCGTCGCCGACGTCGAGCACCTCGGCAACGCCCTCGTGGCCGAGCGCAAACGGCGCCGGGAACGGCGAGGCGCCGGCGACGATCATCGCGTCGAGATCACAGGTCGCGACGGCGATGTGACGGACGATCGCCTCGCCGTCACCGGCGAGTCGCGGTTCCGGCGCATCGCGCCATTCGAGCTGCCGCGGTCCGGCGTAGGTGAGCGAGCGCATGAGGCGCGACGATACAGACCTGTATCGCTGCGCGCCAGTCGTCGCCGCCCGCGCGCGTCGAGGGACGATTGGATCTCGTTCTACGAGATTCAGTCGTCCCTCGACGCCGAAGTGGGCCGCCCCGCCGCCCCCTACCATCACCTCACCGATGGCGCTCACCGCGACGGCCGGGATCTGCGAGGACGACGACGAGCTACGCGGCGTGCTGCGCGAGGCGCTGGAGCGCGACGGCCTGACCGTGCGCGCGACCGCCATGGGCGCCGACGCGGTCGCGGCGTTCGGCGACGACCCGCCCGACGTGCTCGTGCTCGATGTCGGCCTTCCCGACGCCGACGGGCGCGACGTCTGCCAGGCGCTACGGGCGCGCGGCGTCACGTCGCCGGTCCTGTTTCTCACCGCACGCGATGCGCTGACCGATCGCCTCAGCGGCTTTCACGCCGGCGGCGACGACTACCTGACCAAGCCGTTCGCGCTCGCTGAGCTGCTCGTCCGCGTCCATGCGCTGCTGCGGCGCGCGCCGGCGGCGGCGGCCGAGCAGGAGAGCGAGAACGGCGCCACGCCGCGCCTGCGCCTCGACCCCGCCGCCCACGCGCTCACCTACGGCGAGGCCGTCATCACGCTCACGCCCACCGAGTTCCGCCTGCTCGCCGCGCTGGCCGCCCGGCCCGGCGAGGTCGTGCGCCGCGTGGCGCTGGTCGCCGCGGGCTGGCCCGACGGTGCGATCGTCCACGACAACACGCTCGATGCCTACCTCGCCCGGATCCGCCGCAAGCTGCGCGAGGCCGGCGCGACCGAGGCGATCCACACGACGCGCGGCGTCGGGTACGCCCTGCGGTGAGCGACTGACTCACCTTGCTCTCGGAGGGTCACGGTGCGAACATACGTTCGTGTCCACTGTGGCATCGATCCTCCACGCCGACCTCGATGCCTTCTTCGCGGCCGTCGAGCAGCGAGACGATCCGGGGTTGCGTGGCCGGCCGGTGATCGTCGGGTCGGGAGTGGTGCTGGCGGCCAGCTACGAAGCGCGGGCGCACGGCGTGCGGTCGGCGATGGGTGGCGCCCGCGCGCGACGGCTGTGCCCGGAGGCGATCGTCGTCTCGCCGCGGTTCTCGGCCTACGTGCAGGCCAGCCGTGACGTCTTTGCGATCTTCGAGCGCACCGCGCCGGTGGTCGAGGCGGTCTCGATCGACGAGGCGTTCCTCGATGTCAGCGGGCTGGAGCGGATCAGCGGGACGCCGGAGGTCATCGCGCGGCGGCTGCGGCGCGAGATTCGTGAGCAGGTCGGCCTGCCGATCAGCGTCGGCGTCGCGACGACCAAGCACCTGGCCAAGGTTGCCAGCAGCGCGGCCAAGCCCGACGGGCTGTTGATGGTCGCACCGGGCGAGGAGCTGGCGTTCCTGCATCCGCTGCCGGTCGGGCGGCTCTGGGGTGTCGGCGCGGCCACCGAGGCGCGGCTGCGCGAGCACGGCATCGTCACGGTCGGCCAGCTCGCGGGTCTGCCCGAGCGCGTGCTGATGACGATCCTCGGCCGTGCGGCGGGGCGCAAGCTCCACGCGATCGCCCACAACCGCGACCCGCGGAGAGTGCGGCGAACCCATCCCGCCCGCCCGCGCTCGATCGGCTCGCAGAGCGCCTTGGGCTCGCGCCGGCGCACGCCGGAGGAGCTCGACGCGGTGGCGATCGCGCTGGTCGATCGCGTCACGCGCCGGCTGCGTCGCGGCGAGCGCGTCGGGCGCACGGTCGTCCTGCGGATGCGGTTCTCGGACTTCAGCCGCGCAACACGTTCCAAGACGCTGCCCCGGCCCACGGCGGCGACCGCGACGGTGTTGATCACCCTGCGGGCGCTCTTGGCCGCCGAGCGCGAGACGATCCGCCGCCAGGGGCTCACGCTGCTCGGCGTCTCGATCACCAACCTGGAGCGCGCCGACGGCGGCGTCCAGCTCGAGCTGGCGGTCGACGGCCAGCCCCCGCCGGCGCTGGATGTGACGCTCGACGCGATCCGCGACCGCTACGGCACGACGGCCCTGCAGCGGGCCACGCTGCTGGGCAGAAACGACCGGATGTCGGCCTGGTTGATGCCCGGCGACGGCCCCGACGGCATGCCAGAACGCCGCTGATCCACGCCGGAAACCCGCTGACGGGCCGTCAAATCGGGCTTTTTTGCGTCGAATTGGGCGTTTCGAGGCCCGCACACTGACGGAAATAGCGCCTTAGACGGCCTCCGACACGCATTCCGGCCTCCCCGTCTGCGAGCCTGTCCAACTCGATTCCGGCATCACGCCGTCGCACAGACAGGAGAAGCCTCATGGCCAACATCACCAAGACGGACCTCACGACGCTTGTCGCCGAGCAGACCGAGTTGAGCGGCGCCGACGCCAAGCGCGCGGTCGAGGCGGTCTTCGACATCGTCTCCGCTCGTGTAGCGGCAGGCGACGAAGTCGCCATCGCCGGCTTCGGCAAGTTCACCGTCGCCCAGCGTTCCGCCCGTCAGGGCCGCAACCCGCAGACCGGCGAGACGATTGAGATCGCCGCCTCCCAGGCACCGAAGTTCAGCGCCGCGAGCGCCTTCAAGAACGCCGTCAAGGGCTAGCACCCTGGGCGTCGGCGGCAACGCCGGCGCCCAGCCTTGCGGTTCTTGCCGCTCGGCCCGGCCCGCGGTAGACGTCCTGGCCGTGATGCGGGGCGTGGCTGGCTGGTCGGCGTCTCCGTGATGATCGCCACCTCCGCTCCGCTCGCGCTCAGTCGTCGTGGTGCCGAGCGTTGGGTGAAAGTTGTGCACTGCGATCTGAGCTCGGTTCGTGTGGGCACCGAACACCGCGCTTCCGCTTCGCGTTCGGATGTCGACATCACGGATCGCCTCCTCGGTTCAACGCGCTCGCGCCGCCAACGAGCGTCGCGCGATTCGTGTCGGAACGGCGAGGAAGCTGTCACGAGACACCAACGCCGCCGGGGCCACGGCCGGCGATCGCGCGCGGTCGAGGTCCGGGTCGCCTCGTGATCAATAATTCACCACCAGACGTCCCGCATCACGGATGGCACTTAGACGTTGAACGTCAATGTCTAGATGCCAGCCGTCTGCCAAACGCACACCGAGCCGCCGACCCGGGCGCCGACGGATGACGAGCCAGCGCCGCGAGCCACCGATCCCGCTCGCCCCCTCGGTGCCAACAGACCACGCCGCACACCCCGACCCCGGTCGCGCTGAACGCCCAAACACCCTGCGCCCAGCGTTGTTGATGCTGTCGCTCACCGCACGCGCCACGCGCCATCAGCGCGTCAGCAGCTCGGCCAGCTTCCCCCGCAGCGACTGCTTCATGAACCGCGGCGCCGCCGGGTCGCCGGCGGCGATGGCGTGGGTGATGGCCTTGGCCTGCTCGAAAGAGATGTGTGGAGGCAGGGGCGGGACCTCCGGGTCGGTGAGCACATCGATGACCGCCGGCCGGCCGGCGGCCAGGGCGCGGTCCCAGGCTGGGCCGACCTCCTCCGGGGACTCGACGCGCTCGCCGTGCAACCCGAGCAACCGCGCGTAGCCGGCGTAGTCGACGTCGGGCAGCACCTGAGAGGCGTCGAGCTTCGGGTCGCCCGAGAGCACGCGCTGCTCCCAGGTGACCTGGTTCAAGTCATGGTTGTTGAGCACGCAGATGACGACGCGCTGGTCGGGCCACTTCTGCGCCTTGGCGTAGTGCGCGATGTCGATCAGCGCGTTCATCCCCAACATCTGCATCGCACCATCGCCGACGACGCTCACCACCGGCCGGTCCGGGAAGGCCATCTTGGCCGCCAGCGCGTAGGGCACGCCGGGCCCCATCGAGGCCAGCGTGCCGGAGACGATCGCGTCCATCCCCGCCCGCACCCTCAGATGGCGGGCCCACCAGTCGGTCGCCGAGCCGGTGTCGGCGGTGAGGACGACGCCGTCGGGCAAGCGCGGGCTCAGCTCGTGGAAGACCAACTGCGGGTTGATCGGGTCGGCCGGGATCTGCGCCTGCTCCTCCAGGATCCGCCACCAGCGGGCGACGCCCGCCTCGATCTGCTCGCGCCAGGAGCGATCAGGCTTGCGCTCCAGCAGCGGCAACAGCGCGCGCAGCGTCTGGGCGGCGTCGCCGACGAGGTTGACCTCCATCGGGTAACGCGTGCCGATCAGCCTCGCGTCGAGGTCGATCTGCACGCCGCGTGCTTTGCCGGGCTCAGGAAGCCACTCGCTGTACGGGAAGCTCGACCCCACCATCAACAGCGTGTCGCAGCCCTCCATCAGGTCATACGACGGTCGCGTCCCGAGCAGCCCGATCGAGCCGGTCACCCACGGCAGGTCGTCGGGCAGGACCGCGCGCCCGTTCAACGCACGCGCCGCGCCCGCGCCGAGCAGCTCCGCCGCCTCGGCGATCTCCGGGAAGGCCCGGCGCGCACCCGCGCCGACGAGGATCGCCACGCGCTCGCCGGCGTTGATCACCGCGGCGGCCTCCGCCAGCGCGATCGAGTCGGGCACGACGACCGGCTTGCGGATCGCCGCGCTGGAGGACGGCACCGCGCCGTGGGCACGCGGCGGCGCCACGTACTCCAGCTCCTGCACGTCGTTGGGCACGATGATGCAGGTCGGCGCGCGCGTCGCCTTGGCGATCCGCATCGCGCGGTCGATCAGGTGCGCCGCCTGCTCGGGCACCGTGCAGACCTGGACGAACGCGCCCGCGACGTCCTTGAAGAGCGAGACGAGGTCGACCTCCTGCTGATAGTCGGAGCCGAGCGACATCCGCGCCTGCTGGCCGACGATCGCGACGACCGGCTGGTGGTCGAGCTTGGCGTCATACAAGCCATTGAGCAGGTGGATCGCGCCCGGGCCGGAGGTCGCCAGGCAGACGCCGACCTCGCCGGTCAGCTTGGCGTGGGCGCAGGCCGCGAAGGCGGCGATCTCCTCGTGGCGGACCTGCGTGAACTCCAGACGGTCGCCGACGTGGTGAAAGGCGCCGGTGAGGCCGCCGATCCCGTCGCCCGGATAGCCGAACACGCGCCGGACGCCCCAATCGTCGGCCAGTCGTTCCAGCATGAACTGCGCGGTGGTCTTCGCCATGGCGCAGGCCTACCCGGGGCCGCGGGCGGGTAGACGGCGGCGGATGCGCTTCGCCGCCCACGTCACCGCCGTCGTCCTCTTCGCCGCTGCCCTCGCGCTGGCGGTGACCACCACCGCGCCCGGCTGGATCGCCGTCGCGGCCGTGCTCGCCGTGCCGGTGCTCGTCGGCGCCTACGACCTGCTCCAGCGCCGCCACAGCGTCCTGCGCAACTACCCCATCATCGGCCACCTGCGCTTCGCGATGGAGACCATCCGGCCCGAGTTGCAGCAGTACTTCATCGAGCGCAACTACGACGGGCGCCCCTACGACCGCGACACGCGCACCGCGATCTACGAGCGCGCCAAGGGCCTGAAGGACGAGCAGGCCTACGGCACCGAGCGCGACGTCGCCGAACCCGGCTACGAG
The DNA here is from genome assembly GCF_035996765.1 of Baekduia sp. Classification (NCBI taxonomy): domain Bacteria; kingdom Bacillati; phylum Actinomycetota; class Thermoleophilia; order Solirubrobacterales; family Baekduiaceae; genus Baekduia; species Baekduia sp. Next base: position 107,448 of record NZ_DASYJG010000035.1, on the reverse strand, counting down.
TGGCTGCTGCACTCCACCGCGCCGCTCGACCCGCCCAAGGAGCCGCCGCGCGTGCGCATCGGCGGGCCGGACTGCACCAAGCCCTATGACATGGCGTTGTTGAACGTGTCGGGCATGAGCTTCGGCGCGCTGTCGGGCAACGCGATCACCGCGCTCAACCGCGGCGCGGCCGCCGGCGGCTTCGCCCACGACACGGGCGAGGGCGGTCTGACCGAGCACCACCTCCACGGCGGCGACCTCGTCTGGGAGATCGGGACCGGGTACTTCGGCGCGCGCACCAAGGACGGCGACTTCGACGAAGCCCAGTTCCGGGACAAGGCCGCACACGACCAGGTCAAGTTGGTGTCCTTGAAGCTGAGCCAGGGCGCCAAGCCCGGCATCGGCGGCGTCCTGCCCGGCCCGAAGGTCACGACCGAGATCGCGCACGCACGCGACGTCCCGGAAGGCGAGACCTGCGTGAGCCCGCCGGGCCATCGCACCTTCTCCACCCCACGCGAGCTGATCCGCTTCATCGCCCACCTGCGCGAGCTCGCCGGCGGCAAGCCCACGGGCTTCAAGCTCTGCGTCGGCGCACGCCACGAGCTGCTGGCGATCTGCAAGGCCATGCTCGAGGAGGGCACGGCACCGGACTTCATCATCGTCGACGGCTCCGAGGGCGGCACGGGCGCGGCGCCCGCCGAGTACGAGGACCACATGGGCACGCCGCTGACCGAGGGGCTCATCATGGTGCACAACGCGCTGGTCGGCACCGGCCTGCGCGACCGCATCCGGATCGGCGCCAGCGGCAAGGTCGCCACGGGCTCCGACATCGTCAAGCGCCTGGCCCAAGGCGCCGATTACACCAACGCCGCGCGGGCGATGATGATGGCCACCGGCTGCATCATGTCCCAGCGCTGCCACACCAACCAGTGCCCGGTCGGCGTCGCCACGCAGGATCCCAAGCGGGCCCGCGCGCTCGACGTGGAGGACAAGTCCAAGCGCGTGGAGCGCTACCAGCGCGCGACGGTCGCCGAGGCGCAGCGCATGTTGGGGTCCATGGGTCTGCGTGATCCCGGCGCCGTCACCCCGCACAACCTGATGCGGCGCGTCGACCACATCACCTCGCGCAGCTACGCCGAGTTGTACGAGTGGCTCGCGCCCGACCAGTTGCTCGACGAGCCGCCCGCCGAGTGGGCGGTGGACTGGGAGCGCGCCGACCCCGATCACTTTGCCCCGCGCAATTCGTGAATTCCAGGCGCCGGCTTCGGGTAGCGCCAATGGCATACCCCGCCGATTCGCGCTCACCTTCGATGATGGTCCGGATCCGCGGTGGACGCCCGCGGTTCTCGACGCGCTGCGCGCCACCAACGCCCGTGCGACCTTCTTCGTCCTCGGTCCCTGCGCCGCCGCGCACCCCGAGTTGATCGTGCGCACCCGCGCCGAAGGCCATGCGGTCGGCGTGCACGCCTATGAGCACGTGCGCCACACCGAGCTCGACGCCAAGGCGGGGGCTGCAGATCTCGACCGGGCGCTGAGCGTCCTGGAGCGGCTCGACGTGCGACCGGAGATCTGGCGGACGCCTTGGGGCGTCGAGGCGGCATGGACCCGTCCGACCGCCGCGGCGCGCGGGCTGCGCCTCGTCGGCTGGAACGCCGACACGCACGACTGGCGCGGCGATGCGGCCGACACGATGCTGGCCGCGGTCGCGCCCGCCATCGAGGATGGCGCGATCGTCCTGGCCCACGACGGCCTCGGCCCGGGCGCAACGCGCAGCGGCTGCGAGGAGACGGTGGCGCTGATCGATCCCTTGGTCGCCTTGGCCCGTAGCCGCGGCATGGAACCGGAGCTCCTGGCATGAGGACCGCAGGCAGGGCCGACCTCCACCTCGACCGCCTCAGCAGGCCCGACGCGCTGGCGCTCGTCGCCGCGGGCGCGGCCGACCGCGACCGCGACACCTCGGGGCGCTTCCCCGACGACACGTTCGGCGCGCTGGAGCGCGCGGGGTTGGCCAGCATCACCGCCGGACCCACCGTCGCCGGCTACCCCGACGAGCTGGCGCTGCTGCGCGAGGTCGCGCGCGCCGACGCGGGCGTGGCCCGCATCCTCGACGGCCACCTCAACGCGGTCGAGCGCCTGCGCGTCCAGGCGCCCGCCGCGCTGCGCCACCGGGAGCTGACCGCCATCGCCGCCGGCCGGCTGCGCGCCGGCGTCTGGGGCGCCGACCCCGGGCCCGACGAGGGCACGCCCGCGCGCCTGGACGGCGAGACGATCTCCGGGACCAAGCTCTTCTGCTCGGGCGCCGGCGGCCTGGATCGCGCGCTCGTGCTCGTCGCCGATCCCGATGGCGCCGAGCCGCCGTCGGCCGCGTGGGTGGACCTCACGGCGCCCGGCACCGTCGAGGTCGACCGGCGCTGGTTTCGCGGCGCCGGCATGCACTCGTCCGCCAGCCACCGCGTCACCTTCCACCGCGCGCCGGTGCTCGCGGTGCTCGGGCCGCCCGGCGCGCTGGCCCAGCAGCCGTGGTTCGCACGCGACGCGGTGCGGACCGCAGCGACCTGGGCGGGCGCCGCCGACGCCGCAGTGGAGGATGCGCTGCGCCACCTCGCCGCCCGGCCGCAGAGCTCTGAGCTCGAGGCGCTGGCCGCCGGACGGCTGTTGACCTGGCAGCACGGCATCGACCTGTGGCTGCAGGACGCCGCGGCGGCGCTGGCCCACGCGCCGAGTGTGGTTGAAGCCGCGCGCACCGCCACGCAGACGCGGGCCGCGATCGCCGATGCCGCGCGCGCGATCCTCGACGAGGCCGAGCGCGCGACCGGCTCACGCCCCGCGGCCGCCGCCGCGCCCCTGGATCGCGCCGCGCGCGATCTGCGGCTCTTCCTGCTGCAGCACCGGCTGGAGCCGATCGTCGCGCGCGCTGGGCGCGCGGCGTTGGAGGAGCGGCGGTGACCGCGGACTTCGAGGAGCGCTACCAGGCGGATCCCGACCCCTGGGACACGCTGACCGACCCCTATGAGTCCGACAAGCGCGAGCGGACGCTGGCGGCCTGCGGTGAGGGACCGTTCACCGCGGTCTGCGACCTCGGCGCCGGGACCGGCCTGCTCGCCGCCGCGCTCGCCCGCCACTGCGAGCGGCTGCTCGCCCTTGATGGCGCGCCGACCGCGGTCGCCGAGGCGCAGCGACGGCTCGCGCCGTTCCCCGGCGCCGAGGCGCGTGTCGCCACGCTGCCCGACGGTCTGCCGGACGGGCCTCTCGATCTCGTCGTCGCCAGCGAGATCTTGTACTACTTGGACGGCGCTGCCTTTCACGCTGTCCTCGATTGGCTGCCGCGCACGCTGGTGCCCACCGGTCGCTGCGTGGCCGTGCACTGGACCGGCACCGCGCCGGACCTGTGCCGCAGCGCCGCCGACGTCGGGGCCGCGCTGGCCGCGGTGCCGACGCTGCGACGGCTCGATGTGGCCCCGACCGAGGGCTTCCGGCTGGACGTCATGGAGCGCGTGCCATGAGCACCTGCGCGCTGCTCGTCGTCGGCGGTGGCCCTGCCGGACATAGCGCCGCGACCGCGTATCGCGCGGCCGACGGCACCGGCGCGGTGATCCTGCTGGCCGGCGAGGGTCGCGCACCCTACGAGCGCCCGCCGCTCTCCAAGGAGCTGCTGCGCGGTAAGTTGGAGCCCGAAGCGCTACCGCTCGCCGAGCACCCCGCGTACTACGACGAGCGGGAGATCACGGTCCGCCACGACATCGCGCGCTCCCTGCATCCCGAGGACCGACGGGTCAGCCTCGCGGATGGAGCCGGCGAGATCACCTACGACCACTGCATCCTGGCCACCGGTGCGCAGCCCGTGCGACCGCCGATCCCCGGCGCCGACCGCGACGGCGTGCACCTGCTGCGCACCGTCACCGATGCGCTCGCGCTGCGCGCCGCCGCCGCGCCCGCGAAGCATGTCCTCGTCCTTGGTTCCGGCTTCATCGGCTGCGAGGCCGCCGCGTCGCTGCGGCTACGCGGCTGCGCCGTCACGCTCGTCAGCCAGGAGCCCGCACCGCAGGCGCAGCGGCTCGGCGACGAGGTGGCGGCGCGCCTCGCCAGGTGGCTGGCCGAGGCCGGGGTCGAGACGCAGTACGGGTGCGAGCTCACCGTCATCGACCCCGACCTGCGCGCGCAGGTCTCCGATGGATCGACCGTCGACGCCGACCTCATCCTGCTCGCGGGCGGCGTCGCGCCCGACACGACCCTCGCCCGCGAGGCGGGACTCACCCTTGCCGACGGCGGCGAGATCGCGGTCGACACGGCCATGCGCACGAGCGCCCCGGGCGTCCTGGCCTGCGGCGACTGCTGCCATGCCGAGCACGCCATCGCCGGCCGGCCGCTGCACGTCGAGCACTGGGGCGACGCGCTCGCCCAAGGCGAGATCGCGGGCGCCAGCGCCGCCGGACGTGAAGCGGTCTGGGACACCGTCCCCGGCTTCTGGTCGACGATCGGGACCGACACCATCAAGTACGCCGCGTGGGGCGACGGCTACAAGACGACGCACCTCGTCGACCACGGCGGCGGGGCGTTCACCGCCTGGTACGCGGATGCACAGGGCAGGTGCGTCGGCGTTCTCACCCATGACCGCGATCCCGACTACGAGACCGGTCAGCGGCTCATCGCGCAGGGAGCGTCAGCGCCGTGAGCCACCTCCGCGCCGTCGTCGTCATCCCCGCCCGCGACGAAGCCGGGCACATCGAGCGCTGCCTGCGCGCGCTGGCGGCCCAGCGCGGCCTCCACCCCGCTGTCACCTTCGAGGTCATCCTCGTGCTGGATCGCTGCACCGACGCGACCGAGACGGTCGCTCGCACCACGGCGCGCGCCACCGGCCTCCCGCTGCACGTCGAGCACAGCCCCGCCCCCGGCGTCGGCGCCGCCCGCCGCCACGGGATGGACCTCGCCTGCGACCGGCTGTCGGAGATCGAGCCCGACGGGCTCATCGCCTGCACCGACGCCGACAGCGCGGTCGCGCCCGACTGGCTCGCCGCGCAGCTGGCGCTCGTCGACGCGGGCGCCGACGCCATCGGCGGGCGCATCGAGCTCGACCCCATCGACGCCGCCGCGCTGCCGGCCGCCGCGCTGCTGCGCCGCGAGCAGCGTGCGGGTGTCCGGCTGACCGCGGTGCTCGCTGATGACCCGAGCGCCGAGCACCACTTCTTCTCCGGCGCGTCGCTCGGTGTGACCGCGCGCGCCTACCGCGCCGTCGGTGGGATCGACCCCGTCACGGCGCTGGAGGACGAAGGCTTTGGTCAGCGGCTGACTGCCGGCGGCTGGCGCATCGTCCGCTCCGATGCCGTCTCCGTCCGCACCTCGGCGCGCACCCATGGCCGGGCGCCGCGCGGGCTGGCGCGCGACCTCCAGCTCGGCGACTGGCTCGCGCGCCGCCGCTACGACGGCCGCGCCTACACGGCACAGCGGTTGTTGGAGGCCAAGGGCGACACCACCATCTCGGTCGTCGTGCCCGCTCGCGACTGCGCCGCGACCGTCGGCGCCGTGCTGCGCCTGACGGTGATGCCGTTCGTCACGATGGGGTTGATCGACGAAGTGCTGGTGGTTGACGGTCGCTCGACCGACGCGACGATCGCCCGCGCCACGCACGCGGGTGCGTGCGCCGTCGCTCAAGACGACCTCCTCCCCGAGCACGGCCCGGCCCAGGGCAAGGGCGATGCGATGTGGCGTGGCCTGCACGCGACCACCGGCGACGTCGTCGCGTTCCTCGACGCCGACACCGAGGACCCCGACCCGCGCCACCTGCTCGGCCTGCTCGGGCCGCTGCTCGAAGACCAGGATGTTCATCTTGTGAAGGGCGCCTTCGCGCGGCCGTTCCGTGATGGCGAGACCGTTCGCGACGGAGAGGGCGGCCGCGTCACCGAGCTGATGGCCCGGCCGCTGCTCAACCTCCATGTGCCGGAGCTGGCGGGCTTCGAGCAGCCGCTGGCCGGCGAGACCGCCGCCCGCCGGACGTTGTTGGAGGCCTTGCCGTTCCCGGTCGGCTACGGAATCGAGATCGCGCTGCTGATCGACGCGCTGCGCCACGTGGGTCTCGAAGGTCTCGCCGAGGCGCAGCTCGGCACACGCCAGAACCGACACCAGCCGCTGCGCGAGCTCGGCGCGATGGCCTTCGCCGTGCTCTGCGCGGTCCAGGCGCGGATCGCGCCCGGCAGTTCTGAAGCCGTGCCGGCAGGACTCGTCCAGCCGTGGGACGGTGGCGCGGTGCGCGACGTCCCGGTGCTCGAGCGCCCGCCGCTGCGTCAGCTCGGCGAGGAGGAGAGAAACCTCGGCATCGCCGGCGCCGCGTAGGTCAGCTCCAGCGCCGCGCCGTTGGGCGTGCCCGGCCCGAGGATGGCGGCGACGTCGGGCGCGTCGGCGGCGATCGCCGCGAGCATGCGCAGGACGCCGGAGTGCGCGCAGAGCAGGACGCGCAGCGGCCGGCCTTCACGCAGCGCGTCGGCGCGCAGCGCATCGAGCGCCGCTAGGACCCGCAGCCCGATGGTGCGGTAGCTCTCCCCACCCGGCGGCGCGGCGTCGAGGTCGGCCGGCTGCGTCCAGCCGCCGGCCGGCTCGCCCTCGAGGATCCCGAACGAGCGCTCGCGCCAGCACGGGTCGGCGACCAGCTCGATGCCGTGCAGTCCTGCCGCGTCGCAGGCGATCCGCAGCGTGTCGGCAGCGCGCTGCGCGCCCGAGTGCAGGCGCCGGTCGAAGGCACCCGCAACCAGCGGCGCCAGCGCGACGGCCTGCGCACGCCCGCGCGCCGTCAGCGGCGGATCGAGCTGGCCGGTGTAGCGCCCGGCGGCGTTGAGCGTCGTCTCGCCGTGGCGGATCACGACCATCGAGAGCAGCGCGTCGGCCATCGCGGAAGACGATGACAGCCGTCGGTAGTGCATGACCTGCTGGCCCGGTGGGAACGGTGCGGGCGTGACCGACCTCTTCCGCGATCTCGCCGACGGTGCGACGCCGCGGGCGCTCAGCCGTGGCCTCTGGGCGCGGCGAGCGGCCATGACGGTGCTGGCCCTGATCGCGCTGCTCGGGTTGTTGGACATCTTCGGCCAACGCACCAGCCGGTCGGCGGCCGCCGGCGAGGCGGCCACGCTGGCAGTCCGCGCGCCGGCGACGGTGCGCGGCGGCCTGCTGTTTCAGTCCACGATCCAGATCACGGCACGCCGGGCGATCGACCACCCCCGTCTCGTGCTCGCCGACGGCTGGATCGATGGCATGCAGGTCAACTCGATCACGCCCGACGCCGACGGCCAGACGGTCCGCGGCGGCGACCTCGTGCTGAGCTACCCAGCGCTGAGCGCCGGAGAACGGATGACGATCCGGATGCAGTTCCAGGTCAACCCCACCAACGTCGGGCACCGCTCCTACGACCTCGAGCTCGACGACGCCGAGCAACCGCTCACCCGCGTCGACCGAACGATCACCGTCCTGCCCTGACGCCATGGATCTCGTCCTCCGCACCGCCTTCGTCTTCTTCCTCATCCTGATCGTCACGCGCGCGGTCGGGCGCCGTGAGCTGAACTCGATGGAGCCGTTTGACATCATCTTGCTCGTCGTCATCGGCGACCTCGTCCAGCAGGGCGTGACCCAGAGCGACTACTCGCTGACGGGCACGACGACCGTCATCGCAACCCTCGCGATCCTGACGGTCTCGACCGGCTACCTCAGCTTCCGCGTGCGCCGACTGCGCCCGCTGCTGGAGGGCGAGCCGATCGTGCTGATCGCCAACGGTGAGATCCGCCGGGAGGCGTTGCGCCGCCAGCGGATCACCGTCGAGGAGCTCGGTGCCGAGGCGCGCCAGTCGCAGATCGGCTCGCTGTCCGAGATCCGGTTCGCGGTCCTGGAGACCAGCGGCCGGATCTCGTTCGTGACGGACTCCTAGCGGGGAACGTCAGACCCTGCGTCGCCCGCCCCACCGAGCAGCACGCGCAGGTTCAGCATCGACTTGGTGTGGATCTGGCTGATGCGTGACTCGGTGACGTCGAAGACCTCGCCGATCTCGGCGTAGGTCAGGTCCTCGTGGTAGCGCAGCGCCAGGATCGTCTGCTCGCGCCCACTCAGCTGCAACACCGCCGCGGAGACCTGGTTCTCGAGATCGGCGCGGTCGGAGATGTCGGCCGGATCGCCGGCGCTGGGATCGGGGAGGAAGTCGAGCATCGTGGTCGGCGCCGTGTCCGAGCCGTTGAAGCCCCACGGCTGGTCGAGCGCGACCAGCTGGGCGTTGGCGGCGCGCTGCATGCGCGCGTCGAGCTCGTCGTCGTCGATGTCCAGCGCGACGGCCAGCTCGGCGTCGGTGGGCAGCCGCTGCAGCCGGACCAGGAGGTCGGCGCTCGTGCGCTCGAACTCGCGCGCCTCGTCGCGGACCGCGCGCGGCACCCAGTCCAGCGAGCGCATCGCGTCGATGATCGCCCCGCGGATGCGCAGGCCGGCGAAGGACTCGAACTTGACCCCGCGGGAAGGGTCGTAGCGCTCAACGGCCTCGATCAGGCCGGCGAGGCCGTAGGCGACGAGGTCGGCGAGGTCAACGTGTGGCGGCATCCGCGAGGCGATGCGTCCCGCGACGTGCTTGACGATCGGGCTGTAGGCCAACACGAGCTGATCGCGGACGACCCGCTCACCGTCGCGGCGGTAGCGGCGCCACTGCTCGGCGAGCACGATCGCCTTCGGCGCCTGGGACCTGCTGACGGTGGACAGCACTCCGGACCCTATCGGCAAAAAGCTGAGGAACCTTGATCCATACACCACGAAGGAGCCTGCCGTCCAGACACTTCCATTGGTCAGCCCTCTGCCACCGACCTACAGGTCGAACCGTTCGGTACCGATAGAGTGGGACGAAGGTTGCATGTCCGCTGGGAGACGCGACGGACAGCAGCCCGCCCGCTTCCGGGCGCACGATGACCGAGGAGTCGCCATGACCCACCGTCGGACCACGGCACCCTCCAACGGCTCCTCCGCGGTCATCGACCCCCGGGTCGTCCCGCGCCGCGGCGTCGACAGCTTCTGGGAGCTGGCGACCGACCTCTTTGCCATCTGCGGCGCCGACGGCCTGCTCTACGCCTTGAACCCCGCCTGGGAGCGGCTGCTGGGCTGGTCCCGGGAAGAGCTCACCGCCCAACCGTTCACCGCGTTCGTCCATCCCGACGACCTCGAGGCCACCGTCAACGTGCTCGCGCGCACGCACATCGCCGGCGCCCAGATCGACAAGCTCGTCAACCGCTGGCGGCGCCGGGACGGCAGCTACGCCACGTTCGCCTGGAGTGGCGCCTCCGACGGCGACGTGTGGTGCGTGGTTGGGCGCGACCTGACCGGCCACACGCAACTGCGCCTCGCCGCCCGCGAGCATGTCACCGAGCGGCGCACGATGGAGGCCGACGCCCTCAACGCGCGCAACCACCTCGCCGCGGTCACCGACAGCATGGGTGAGGGCCTCTTGGTGCTCGACAGCACCGGCCGCGTGACGCTGATGAACCAGGCGGCCGAGGAGATGCTCGGCTGGACGTTGAAGGACTTGCGCGGTCGCGTGCTGCACGACCTCGTCCACTACCGCCGGCCCGACGGCTCGCCGCAGCCCGCCGCCGCGAGCACGATCCTGCAGACGCTGGAGCTCCGCGCGACGATCCGCGCCGAGGACGAGATCTTCATGCGCCGTGACGGCACCGAGCTGCCCACGTCTTACACCGCCGCGCCGCTGGTCACCTCCGAGGGTCTGGAGGGCTGCGTCATCGTCTTCACCGACGCGACGGTCCGCCAGGCCGAGCAGCGCGAGCTGCGCCGCAAGCTCGAGGCGCTCTCCTGGGCCGGCCGCGTGCAGGACGCGCTGCGCGAGGAGCGCTTCGTGCTCTACGCCCAGCCGATCCTGGACCTTGCCACCGACGAGATCGTCCAGCACGAGCTGCTGCTGCGGATGCGCGAGCCCAACGGCGAGATCGTCGGCCCGGCCTCCTACCTGCAGATCGCCGAAGAGCACAACCTGATCGGGGACATCGATCGTTGGGTGATCCAGAGGGCGTCGCGCCTGGCCGCCCGCGGCTTGCCGGTCGAGCTCAACGTCTCCGGCGGCTCGATCAGCGACCCCGAGCTGATCACCCACATCGAAGCCTGCCTGCGGGAGACGGGCGCCGACCCGGCGCTGATGGTCTTCGAGATCACCGAGACTGCCCTGGTCTCCGACGAGGAGGCCGGACGGCACTTCGTCCAACGCGTCCACGAGCTGGGCTGCAAGCTGGCGCTCGACGACTTCGGCACCGGCTACGGCGGCTTCACCTACCTCAAGCAGCTACCGGTCGACTACCTCAAGATCGACATCGAGTTCGTGCGCGACCTGCGCACCAGCGACGCCAGCCTCCATGTCGTCGAGGCCGTCGTCAACCTCGCCCGCGGCTTCGGGCTGCAGACCGTGGCCGAGGGCGTCGAGGATGTCGAGACGCTCACCTTGCTCAAGACCCTGGGCGTCGACTACGCGCAGGGCTACTACATCGCACGCCCGGGACCGCTCGAAGACGTCTTCACCGATGACACCCTCAGGAGCAACGCACGATCATGACCGACGACCTCATCACCTCCCAGCAGCGCGAGCTTGACCGGGAGCAGGCGGTCGCCGATCTCGATCAGTCGATCGCCTACCGCGAGCAGGCGCTCTCCGATCGCGAGCAGCAGCGCCTCGACGCCAGCCAGACGCAGGTCGACCTCGAGCGTGCCGAGACGCCGGTGGGCGCCTTCGCGGCGCACCTCGCCCTCGAGCACCGCCAGGCCGAGCTGACGCGCACGCAGGACCGCCGCGACGCCTACCAGAACCAGATCGACGACACCCAGGGCGGGCATGACCGCCTGCAGGACACGCTGGAGCTGGGCCAGGATGCGCTCGAGCTGCCGACCTCGGCGCTGGCGCCGAGCACCGAGGACATCATCGAGGCGGCGCGCCGGCGCCAGCAGTCGGCCGCCGAGCGCGCGCAGGCCGCCGTCGATCGCGCGGCCGCGGCGGTGCGGCGGGCCGATGCGGCGATGCGCAGGACCCGCGGCGCGCCACCGGCGTAGTCGGTTCGCGAAAAGGGGGTGCGAGGGCACTAAGCTTGAATCCCTACCCCTTTTAAGGCCATTACCCCAAGGAGCTCTCCATGGCGTTGACCATCGGCGACACCGCACCCGACTTCGAGGCCGACACGACCGAGGGTCGCATCAGCTTCCACGACTGGATCGGCGACGGCTGGGCCGTTCTCTTCTCCCACCCGCGGAACTTCACGCCGGTCTGCACGACCGAGCTCGGCTACATGGCCTCGATCAAGCCGGACTTCGACGCCCGCGGCGTGAAGATCATCGGCCTGTCGGTCGACCCGCTGGAGAACCACGAGAAGTGGGCCCAGGACATCGCCGAGACGCAGGGCACGGCGCCGAACTACCCGTTGATCGCCGACAGCGACTTCAACGTGTCCAAGTTGTACGGGATGCTCGGCGCCGACGTCGAGGGCGACCCGACGCAGCGCACGCCCGCCCAGAACGGCACGCTGCGCAACGTCTTCGTCATCGGCCCGGACAAGAAGATCAAGTTGGTGCTCATCTACCCGATGACCACCGGCCGCAACTTCGACGAGGTCCTGCGCGTCATCGACTCGCTGCAGCTGACGGCCAACCACGCCGTCGCCACCCCGGCGCAGTGGCAGCCAGGCGAGGACGTCATCATCGCGGGCTCCGTCAGCGACGACGCCGCCAAGGAGAAGTACCCCGACGGGTGGGACGCGCCGCGGCCGTGGCTGCGGATCGTCCCCGCGCCGTAGTCAGATTCAGTGAGACGTCCTACGGGGTCGGCGTGAGCACGACCTCGTAGGGCGAGTCGCCGTAGTCGACGGCGAGCCGGAAGCGCCCGTCGGCGCGGATGGTGGTGGTGCCGGTTGCGGCGGCCCGCTTGAACAAGCGGATCGTTCGCGCTGGTCCTGTGCTGACCGCGGTCTCCAGGTGCGCGGTGAAGGGCACCTCGTCGGCCCAGTCCACGCCTGCGCCGTGTTGGGTGAAGCGCACGCGATAGGCGCCGTGCAGCGTGAAGGGGCCGTGCTCGTCGGGCGCGTAGTCACCGCGGACGGTGATGGCGCCGGCGTCCTGCACCGAGCGCTGGCCTGCCGGCGTCGTGCGCACCGTCGCTGTCGGCGATGAGGCGCCACCACAGCCGGCGAGCGCGATTGCGACCGCGATCACGGGTGTGGTTAGATGCCGCCAATGCATAGGTTTATCCTAGGCACGAGTCGGCGCCAGCTCCTGGCCGCCGGCGCCACCGCCGCCGCGGGCCTCGCGGCGACCGCCGCCGTGCCCCAGGCGCGTGCGGCGCTCCCGCCGGCCACGCCGGCGGGCGACGACCTCGGCTTCCTGGCCTTCGGCGCCGTCGCCGAGGGCGTCCTCGTCGCCTTCTTCGATGCGGCGCTGGCGATCTCCGGCGCCTGGTCGGCCGCCGAGCGGCGCGTGCTGACCGAGGCGCGCGCCAGCCATCGCGCCAACATCGATCGCCTCAACACCGCGCTGGGTCCGGACAACGCCGTCACCCCGGGGGACTTCGCCCATCAGGTCACCGTGGGCTCACGCCCCGGCGCGCTGCGGGTCGGCCGCGAGCTGGAGACGCTGGTGGGCGGCACCTACCTCGGCGGCGTGGCCGCATCAGCCGACTACGGCACCCGCCTCCTGCTCGGTCGGCTGCTCGCGCTGTCGAGCAGCCACAACGCGATCCTCACCCGTTGGGCCGGCAAGGCCGCAGGCGGCCTGCCCTCCCCCGTCGACCTCGACGCGGCCGGCCTCAAGCTCGACGCCTATCTCAAGGAGCCAAGGTCGTGAAGCGCCTCCTGCTCAGTGGCACCGCGGCCGCGGCGCTGATGCTCGCCGCCGCCCCGACGGGCGCCAGCGCCCTCAACGTGTCGGCAGCGACCTCGCTGACCAACGTGATGCCGGAGATCAAGCGCGATGTCTCGTACTCCTTCGGCGGCTCCAACACGCTGCAGTTGCAGATCGAGCGCGGCGCGCCCGCGGATCTGTTCCTCTCGGCCGAGCCCAACGAGGCCCAGGCCTTGTACCGCGAAGGCCGCTGCCAGCGGCCCGTGACGTTCGCCACCAACAAGCTCGTGCTGATCGTGCGCCAGGGCGACCCGCAGCAGATCGGCTCGATCTACGGGCTGCGCAAGGGCGGCTTCAACCTCTCGATCGGCAACGCGGCGGTGCCGATCGGCGACTACACCCGCCGGCTGCTGCATCGCCTGCGGATGAGCAGCGTGTTGACCACCAACAAGGTCTCCCAGCAGTCCAACGTCGGTCAGGTGCTCTCGCAGGTGGCCTTCGGCGGTGCGGATGCAGGGTTCGTCTACGTGACCGACGCCCGCACGCAGCCGGACCGGATCGACTCCTTGTATGTCCCCCAGTGGGCGCAGCCGGCCGTGCGCTACCAGGGCTGCGTGGTCGTCCGCGACGGGGCCGACACGGCCGGCGCCCAAGCGCTGCTGGACAGCATCCGGTCCTCGCGCGGCCGCGGCTTGTTGCAGCACTTCGGGTTCGGGCTGCCGCCGAAGGCATGATCCGGCGCGCCGGAACGGCGATGGCGCTCGGCATCGTCGTCGCGTTCCTCGCGGTGCCGCTGATCGCCCTGTTCGTCCAGGCGCCGCTGAGCGATCTCCCGTCGCTGCTGCGCCGCCCGGAGGTGCGCGACGCGATCTGGGTGACGGTCAAGACCAACGTCGCGGCCAACGTGTTGATCTTGCTCTTCGGGACGCCGGCGGCCTGGGTGCTGGCCACGCGGCGCTTCCCGGGGCGCGCCGCGATCTTGACGCTCTGCGAACTGCCGCTCGTGCTCCCGCCGGCCGTCGCAGGCATCGCGCTGCTGGCCGCCTACGCGCAGGGCGGGCTGTTCGGCGATGCGCTGGACGCGATCGGGGTCGTCCTGCCGTTCGGGCCGTGGGCGGTGGTCCTGGCGATCACGTTCGTCGCCTCGCCCTTTTACCTGCGCCAGGCGGTGGCGACGTTCAGCGAGGTCGACGGGGACTTGACCGATGTGGCGCGGACGTTGGGCGCGTCGCCGACGAGGACGTTCTGGCGCGTCGTCCTGCCGCTGGCCTTCAGCGGCCTCGTCGCCGGCTGGGTCCTGGCCTTCGCGCGCGGCGTCGGTGAGTTCGGCGCCACGATCATCTTCGCCGGCAACGTGCAGGGGCGCACCACCACGCTGACCCTCGCGGTCTACCAGGAGCTCGACAGCAGCCTCGACGTGGCGCTCGCGCTCGGCGTTCTGCTGGTGGCGCTCAGCGCGACCGTGCTGCTTTCCTACAAGCTGCTGGGCGCATGGCGGTCCTCGACCTCGACATCACCAGCGAGCTTCGCTCCTTCCGTCTCGCGCTGAGGCTCGCGGTCGGCGATGAGGTCGTCGCCTTGGTGGGGCCGTCGGGTGCGGGCAAGACGACGGTGCTGCGGGCGGTGGCGGGGCTGCACCGTTCTGACCGTGGGCGGATCGCCTGCGGTGGGGACGTCTGGTTCGATCGCGGTGAGGGCGAGCGGACGGTCGACCTGGCGCCGGAGCGGCGGTCAGTGGGCTATGTGCCCCAGCACCACGCGTTGTTCCCGCACTTGACGGTGCGCGAGAACGTCGCCTTCTCGGGTGCTGAGGACGCGACGGTCGATTCGCTGCTGACCCGCCTGGGCATCATCGGTCTCGCCGCCGAGCGACCGGCGCGGCTCAGCGGCGGCGAGCGCCAGCGGGTGGCGCTGGCACGGGCGCTGGCACGGGCGCCGGAGGTGCTGCTGCTCGACGAGCCGTTGGCGGCGCTCGATGCCCACACGCGACGGATCGTCCGCGACGAGCTGGCGAGCGAGCTGCGCGGCTTCGGCATCCCAACGCTCCTGGTCACCCACGATTTCGCGGATGCGTCCGCGCTGGCCGACCGCGTCGCGGTGATCGTCGACGGCACGCTGCGCCAGATGGCCCCGCCGGCCGAGCTGCTCGCCGCGCCGGCCGATCGCTTCGTGGTCGCGCTGACCGGCGGCAGCGTGGTCCGCGGCTCGCGACAGGTTGACGGGCGCGTGTATGTAGCTGCCGGCGGCGAGATCGACGTCGCGGTCTATCCATGGGACGTCGAGGTGCGTCCCGGCACGGGACCGCCGGGCGCGCTGAGCGGGACCGTCGCTGCGACCACGGTTGAGGCGGGCCGCCTACGCGTGCGCGTCGATGGCTGGATCGGCGAGGCCGAGAGCGCCGCGGGGCTCGAGCCGGGCGCCGTTGCGCATGGGGTCGTCCGCCGGCTCCATCCGCTCGGCGGCTGACGGCGCCGAGGCACCAGCGAGCGCGCTGCGCCATCATCGTCGCGTGTCCGCGGCCGACAGCACGCAGCGCGAAGAGCCGCCCGGCCTCATGGAGGCCGTGGGCGGCCCGCTCGGCATCGCCGAGACGTCGCTACCGCCGGTCGCCTTCGCCGCCGTCTACGGGTTCACGGACACCAACACCGCCGCGATCGTCGCGGTCGCCGTCGGCGTGGTCTTCGCGCTCGCGCGGTTGGTGCGGCGCGAGACGCCGCGCCATGCTCTCACCGGTCTGGTCGGCATCGGCTTCGCCGCGTTCGTCGCGGCACGCAGCGGCAAGGCCGAGAACTTCTTCTTGCCCGGCCTGCTGGCCAACGCCGCCTATGCGACGGCCCTGCTGGTCTCGGTCGTGATCCGCCGCCCGCTGATCGGCTACGTCGTCGGCCAGCTCGACGGGGAGGGCCTCGCCTGGCGCGAGGACCCGCTGCGCGTCCGCGCCTTCATGCGCGCGAGCCTGATGTGGGCCGCGCTCTTCGCCTTGCGGTTGGCGGTCCAGCTCCCGCTCTACCTCGCCGGCGCGGTCGGCGCCCTCGGCGTGGCCCGCACCGCGATGGGCCTCCCGCTCTTCGCGCTCGGCCTCTGGCTGACGTACCGCTTGGTTCGGCCGGCGTCAGCCGACGACGACGCGGCCGGCTGAGGCCCACTCGGCCGCGCGCGTGCGGGGCCGGCCGATCATCACGGCGGTGCCGTCATCGAGGATCGGCCGCTGGAGGAGCGCCGGATG
Source organism: Baekduia sp. (assembly GCF_035996765.1). Classification (NCBI taxonomy): domain Bacteria; kingdom Bacillati; phylum Actinomycetota; class Thermoleophilia; order Solirubrobacterales; family Baekduiaceae; genus Baekduia; species Baekduia sp. The sequence goes on along the minus strand of NZ_DASYJG010000035.1, from coordinate 91,409 downwards.
CTCCAGCAGGGTCGCGACGACCTGCTCGATGTCCCAGCCGTCTGCTTCGAGCCCGAGCGTCGCGTACTGCTTGTCGCGGCGAATCAACGCATCGACGGGATCGCCGGTGAGCCGTTGTGCGAGGGAGCGCAACTCGTCCTCGTTGAGGCGCTCGGCGACGAGCAGGTACTTGCGCACGGTCACTTCGTGGCCGGCGCCTTCGAGGGCGTCGAGGGCGTGGACGGAGGTGGGGCAGTGGGGGTTGTGCAGGAGGGTGAGGGTCACGGGGCGGGATTTTAGGTCGTGCCGCGCGACGGAGGTCGGCTGAGCCGTTGCCTTGGTGGGGCTGCGAGGCGGTGGGGCGTGGTGCGGGGTGTGGCTGGCTGGTCGGCGTCTCCGTGACATCGCCACCTCCGCTCCGCTCGCGCTCAGTTCGCGTTGCCTGCGGGGTTGGGTGAAAGTTATGCACTGCCTGATGCGTTCGGTTCGTGTGGGCACCGACCACCGCGCTTCCGCTTCGCGTTCGGATGTCGACATCACGGATCGCCTCCACGGTTCAACGTGCTCGCGCCGCCAACGAGCCGCCGCGCGGGTTGTGTCGGAAGGCAACCAGCGTCCCGTTCGTTGCGACTTCTCCACTTTGTGGCAAGTCTTGGGCCCGTCGCGGGGCGTGTTCGTCGATCGCACCTAACCCGCGTATATCGCGGGTTACGTGCGTTCCATTTTGCTGCGCAAACGGACCCATCACGAAATTGCGACCGACGGTCACCAACCACCGACGTCACTCAGCCGTGATCGTCACGGGCCAGCAGGCGACCAGGACGCCGACGACCGAGGTGCTCGATCACGCCGCCGGGTGGGTGGGTGGGTGGGCCCGCAGAGCGACGCATGACGGCCGCAGACAGGGCCCACCGCCCGCGAAGTGCCGGCGAGGAGCGACGTGGGCCTGTACACAGACGCACACCGTCCGCAAACAGGCCCACCCACCCGAGCCAAAGCGGACGACGAGCCAGCGCCGAGCGGTGCCGGTCCCGCTCGCTCCCCTCGGTGACGACAGACCACGTTGCGCACGACGAATACGGTTGCGCTGAGCGCTCTGGCGTCAGCACCCGGAGTTGTTGGTGTGGTCGATCAGCAACGAGAGTGCCAAGAACTACAACAACTCTGCGCAACCCACCAATGCCGTCCGACCCACCGACTAGGCTCCGCCTTCATCCAAATCAAAGACCCCCGCGCCGCGCGAACGGCCGGGGGCATGACCCAAGGAGAGATGAACTCCATGAGTACCCCGCAGCGTACCCACGCTCGCACGATGGTCGTCGTCGACCGTGAGACCGCAGACGTCCTGCGCCTCGAAGCCAAGAAGGTGATGGACCTGGGCCATGAGCTGTTCGAGGACTTCCTCCTCTACGGCCCTGAGGCGCAATACGCGCTCGCGATGCGCTTCTGTGACGCGACCACGCTCATCACCGCCGTCGGCTGGGACCCCGACAACGTCGACGCAGACACCGAAACGTTCGAGGTCCCCTTGACCGACGACCTGATCGAGCAGCTGCGCCACCGCCGCTACGACCTGGCGCTCTGCAACAACGACCGACTCGACGGCCTGCCGGTCGACAAGCCGATCGATCCCGACCTGCTGGCCGAGATCACGCACGACCGCCTGGCGGCCCAGACGCTGGATCGCCTCTTCGGCACCTACGCCCGAGCCACGAAGGCCTGAGGGCCGCCTCGCGATTCCGGGTCGCTCAGAGCTGCCACATGCAGCTCGAAGCGACCCGGATCGGGAGCCGCACGCAGCTCACTCTTCCTCCCCCATCGCCGCGCCGCGATAGCGGCGCAGCGGGCTCGGCGCCGAAGGCACAACGACGGCCGCCGGCGCCGCATCCCGTTCACGCCGCCCCGTCCGCACCACGCGCGAGCCCACGTCGTCGCACGCCTCGCGCGTCCCGACCACTGAGATCGCTGCCCCGGCCTGCACGACCAGATCCTCCCGCGGACGCCACCGCCCATCGAGCGCCAGCACGCGCAGGTCGCGCCGATGATGCAGCGCGCTGATCGTCTCCCCCACGATCTCCGACCCCACGCCCACCGACGTCTCCAGCACCCGCAACGCGACGTTCGACAGCGGCAGCGGCTCGGCCACGTTGCGCCGCAGCAGCGCGGCCGTGAACGCCGGCGCCGCCAGGGCCGACACCGACCGCGTCAGGTCGAGCTCGACGCTGCGGTCCAGCCTCTCAGCGAGGTGCGGGTCGAAGATCCGCAGCACCACGCGCACGTCCGGGTTGAGCTCACGCGCGGTCAGGCCGCACTGCAAATTGGCCAAGTCATCACTGGTGACCGCCATCACCGCGCGCGCCTGGTCGACGTGCAGCGCCGCCATCGTGCCCGGCGTGCGCCCGTCTGCGAAGACGACCGGGACCTCCAGCGTGCGGGCGACGGCGACGCCGATCGCGCCCTCGTCCTGCTCCACCCCGATGCACGGCACGTCCAACGCGCGCAACCCCATCAAGATGCGCGAGCCCGCCTTGCCCAGCCCGCAGACGATCACGTGATCGCGATCGGGGCGCGGGAAGCGCCCCAGCGCACGATCGATCCTGGTCCGGACCAACATGTCCGTGATGAGCGCCAGCACGGAGGCCAGCAGGACGGCCGAGACGGCCATCAGCCCGATGTCATAGATCTTGAGCCAGTCGGGCGCGCCGAGGAGGTTGATGTCGCCGTAGCCGACGGTCGCCATCGTCGTCGCCGTGAAGTACATGGCATCCAACAACGGCAGGTGGTCGCTCACCACGAACACGGTGGTACTGGTGACACCAACGGTCAGGATCGCCGCCACCAGCGCCAGCACCCGGCCGGGGATGAGCCGCAGCCCCGCCGCCACCCGCGCGCGCCGTGAGTGGCGCGGGCGCGAGGCCGCCCGGCGGCGCTCGCGCTGCTGGCGGTGCAACGCGACGGTCGGCGGGAACGCGCCGCGCGCCCCGAGCACCAAGCCGTCGGGGTCGATCAACCCCAACACCATGCGGTCGAGCGCCGCCCGCGGCGGCAACACGTCGGTCGGGGTCGAGGCGTTGCACAAAGCGACGACCAGCCGCGGGTCCTCGGCGTCGACCTCGGCAACTTCCAGCACTTGTCCCGCGATCGTCACGCGTTGACCGGTGTTGCCCGACAGCGCCGCCTGCAGGAAGGCGGGCGCGGCGACCTCGGTCTCCGACATCACCGTCGCGCGCTCCCCGAGCACGCGCGAGATCCCGCCGGCCAGCTCCGCGGAGAACATCCGCACGACCACCTGCGTTTCCGGCGTTTCCTGCGCCACGAGCAACGCGGCGCTCAGGTTCTGCAAGTCGTCGGCGCCGAGCAGGCCGACCGCGCGGGCCTCGCGCAGGCCGGCCCGCTCCCAGACGTCGGCCTCGCCCGCGTTGCCGATGACCAGCCGCGTGCCGGCCGCTGTCGCGGCGAGCGCGGCGCTGCAGTCGGGCCGCGAGCACACCACGACGACGTCGACGCCCGCGCCGGTCAGCTCTTCACGCACGCGCGTGGGCACGCCGTCGTCGCCGGCCAGCAGGACCGGGCCGTCCGTCTCGCCGCTGTCACCTTCGCTGGTCAGGTCGTGATCGTGTCAGGCGCGCGGCCCGCTGGATGTGGCCCGCCGGGCGGAGCCGGTACGCCCGACGGTCCGGTCCTCAACGGAGACCCCCGCACGCAGATGCCCGCCCGCCCGGCGCGGGCAGGGCATCCGCTGTGATGCGCGTCTTTCAGCGCAACGTGTGCACCGTCTCGGCGTGCTTGACGTGACGGCGCTCGTTGGTGTTGATGCGCACCGTGTCGCGGCCGCTGCCGCCGTCGATGATCGCGGCGGGTCCGGCGGTCGCGGCGTTGATCGCGTCCTTGCCGGTGCCGCCGCTGACGCGGTCGGCGCCGTAGGACGTGTTGATGGTGTCGTTGCCGGCCCCACCGTTCAGGACGTCGGTTCCCGGCCCGCCGTTGAGGTGGTCGTTGCCGCTGCCGCCGATGAGATCGTCGGCGCCGTCGCCACCGGTCAGCGTGTCGCTGCCGGTGCCGCCGTCGATGCAATCGGCACCGCGGCCGCCGCCGACCTCGTCGTTGCCGCCCAGGGCCAGGATCCGGTCGTCGCCGTTGGTGCCGGTGAGGCGGTCGCTGCCGCTCGTGGTGCCGAGGATGGCGTAGTCGGGGCCCTTGCCGTGCAGGCACGGGCTGTCGGCGAGCTTGCCCGCCTTGACGAGACCCTGAGCCGCCACGAGGCTGATCACCGAGCCGCCGCCGAAGCCGGCATAGGGCGCGCCGACGATCGTCACGTCGTTGCCGTCACCGGAGCCCGAGCCGTCACCGTCGACGATGACGCAGCGGTTGTCCTTGACGCGGTAGGTGCTGCCCTTCGGGCAGATGCGCGAGCCAGAGGTCGCACCCGCGCCGCCGCCGGCGCCACGGCCATCGCCGCCGGTCGTGCCATCGCCATCACCGTCGCCGCCATTGCCGTCACCGCTCAACGTCGCGCACGCGTCACCAGAAGCTTGGGCCTCGCCAAGGACGACCTCAACACCGCCCGCGTCCAGCACCAACCCCCGGCGGGTATCGCCATCAAGCTGGTTGGTGCGCACGCGCACCGCGCCAAGGTTGAGATCGAGCGTCTGCCCGGCGATCACCGGGACCGGCGTACCGCCCACGCTCAGCGCGTCGACGTGCGAGGAGCCCGTCGTGGCGGTGCTGCCCTCAGCACAGCTCGCCGTCTGGTCGGCGGCCACCGCGCCCACGGCGATCGGCACGCCGCCGAGGTCCAAGGTGGCACCCTCGACGCCTGCCGCGGCGGCGATCACGCCGAGCGCCGACCGCGTCATCGCGTGCGGCGCCGTGACCGACAGCGGGCCGGCCGGCGCGACGCCGGCGACCTGCTGCGCGTCACCGGCGCACGGAGCGCCGGCCGCGTTGGCGACGGTCGGCTCAGCGGTGGCCGCCGGCGGCGCGGCGACGCGTGCGGCGCTGGCGCGGCAGACCGAGGGCGACGCGGCCTCAGCCGACGCGGCCGTCCCGAGAGCAAGGACCACGGCGCCCGCGGCGAGCACGGTCCCGCCACGACGCCGCACGGACGATGAGAGAGCAAGCATGCTGAGCCTTTCGCTGCGAGGAAGGGACATCTCGGCTAGTAACCGAGGGTGCGGTGGCTGACGGTCTCGCAGCCCTTGATGCGGTAATGGCGCTGCGCCTTGCGGCTGACGTAGAGGACGTCGCGTCCTGCGCCGCAGTCGATCGTGCCGTGGCCGTAATGAGCCTTGATGTAGTCGTTGCCTGGCCCGGCGACGATGTCGTTGGTGCCGTGGCTGGCGTAGATGAAGTCATTGCCCGCGCCGCCCGCGATGCGGTCGTGCTGGCTGGCCGGCTGCCCGGAGGGCTTGTAATCGCCCCACAGCACGTCGCCGTTGGGGCCGGCGAAGAGCGTGTCGTTGCCGTGGCCGCCCAGCAGCTCGTTGTGGCGGCCGCTGGCCTTGACCACGAACCCGTTGTCGGTGCGGTCGGTGGTCGCGCTGAGGCACGCCTGGCTCTTGTGCGTGCCGTCGCAGCGGTAAGCCGGGTCCTGCCCGCCGAACGGATCGTGGCCCGGAATGGCATCGAGCGGACGACTCTGATCGAGCTTGTTGATCAGCAACATGCCGTTGATGCGCGGCCAGCCGTCGTGGCTGGTGTTGGCGCCCGCGGGGCCGACGCTCGTCCCGGCAGCGAGGAGTGCGAGGCCGGCGCCGGTCGCTGCCGCACGGCGACGCCACGTCGATCGGTGAGAAGTGGACATAGGTGTCGGGCTGCCCACCCAACCAGCGACTTACCGGAATGTGGACGGGTGATGGACATCGAACCCTCCTTAACGCTCAACCGGCCTTCTCATTGAACCTCTCGGTCTGTATCGCAACAGACGTCCAGCTCCGATTGCGCCACCTCCGTAACGAGCACCCTGCGGCGCATGGGGATCGTGATCCGCCGGCCGGCGCAGGCCGTCCGCGAAGTGCCGATGGTCCTGGCGGCCACCGCAGCGGTGACGGTGCTGCCAGCGCTCCTGGCCACCTGGATGCTGCCGGCCCGCCACGCGCCGGCGCTCATCCTCTCGACGGTCGTCGCGATGGCGCTCGCGGCCGTCATCACGCGGCTCGGCGCCGCAGCATGGTCGCGCAAGCCCGGCGCGCAGGACCTGCTCTTCGCCGACCTCATGCTCTGGAGCTGGTTGCGCCGGCGCTGGACCGAGCGCCGCTTGGCCACCGCGCAGCGTCAGATCCTGGCGCGCGACGCGCAGACGACGGCGATGCCGCTCGGCGCGCTGACCCGGATGGGGCGCCTGCTCGAGGCGCGCGACATGTACACCTACGGGCACAGCCGTCGCGTCGCCCGCCACGCGGCGACCATCGCGCGCGCCATGCGCCTCGATGCCGAGACGGTCAAGTGCGTTCGCCGCGCCGCGTTGGTGCACGACGTCGGCAAGATCTACACCCCGCGCGAGATCCTGGATAAGCCCGGACGACTGACCGACGCGGAGTTCGCGATCATCAAGCGTCACGCCAACGATGGCGCCGACCTCCTGGGCCACCTCGGCGAGCCCGAGGTCGTCGCGATCGTCCGTCATCACCACGAGCGACTCGACGGCGGCGGCTATCCGGCCGGCCTGGCGGGAACCAAGATCCCGCTCGGCGCCCGCATCATCGCGGTTGCCGACACCTTCGACGCGCTGACCTCCACGCGCTCCTATCGTCGCTCGACCAGCCACAAGCAGGCGCTGGCGATCCTCACCGCCGAGGCCGGCACCCAGCTGGACGCCGACGCGGTGGCCGCGTTCGTGCGCCACTACTCCGCCAGCCGTCCTGCCGCACTGGCTGCCGCGGCGACCAGCGGCGGCGAGCGTCTGCTCGGCTGGCTCGGCGGCGCATCCGCAGGACTGAGTTCCGGCGCAGGCGCGCTCGGCGCCGCCGCCTCCGCGGCCGCGGTGCTCGCGCTCGGACCCGCGCTGGCGCCGATCTCCTCACGGGCGGTCCCGGAGCGCGCGGCGACGCCGGCGATCACCGCGGCGCTGCCGGCGGTGCCTGCGGGTCCGGCCAAGCACCGGGCGGCGACGCGCGCACCGGCAACCTCCAAACCCACCACCCGGCGCAAGCCGGCAGCGCGCGGCGACGGCGAGCCCACGCCCCGCCCATCCCGCGCGCCCGCCCCGCACCACGCCCCGGCCACCGCCAACGAACCCTCCGCCGAACCAGCCGGATCGACCACCCACACGGGCGGGACGGTCGCGATCGGCGCGCCGGAGGCGGGCCTGCCGGCGGTCACCACCCCAGCGGTCAGCACCCCGGTCGCGACCGTCGCACCCGTGCGCGTTCCCGCGACGCCCGCCGCCGGCCCACCCGCGCAGATCCGCCTACCCGAGGTCACCGTGCCGGCGATCACCACACCGGTCGCGACCATTCCGGCCGTGACCGTCGCCGCCACCGAGATCGCCGTCCCCACCGTCAGCCTCCCCACCGTGCCGCACGGCTGATGTCGTGAGCATCCTGACGCACTGCCAGAACATGAGAACAGTCACGTGTATCGTTGCCCCATGGCTGACGGACTCGTGTTCACCACGCCACGGGGGGAAGTGCTGGCGGCGACCGCCCGCGTCATCGACCGCCGCGGCTACCGCGCGACGACCGTGGCCGAGATCGCGCTGGAGGCGGGCGTGCGCAGCCCGGAGGTCCGGCGCCTCGTCGGCGACGAGGAGGCTTGCTTCTACGCGCTGTTCGGCGCCTTCTTTCACCAGACGTTCACCATCGTGTTGGAGCGGACCCAGAGCGTGCCGTGGCCGCGCAGCGCGCGCGAGGGGCTGGCGGCGCTCCTGGAGCTCCTGAGTTCCGAGCCGGTCTACGTGCGCGCCGCGCTTGACGGCGTCTGGGCGCTCGGCGCCGACGGCGGCGTGCGGCTGGAGACGGCCGTCGAGGCCTTCACCGCGTTCCTCACCCCCGGCTACGAGGCGCTCGGCGAGCCCGGCGTGTCGGTCTTCCACGGCCAGCTCATCGGTTCCGCGGTCCTCCACGTCATCACCCGGCACGCCACCGAGGACCGCATCGCCGACCTGCCGCGTGCGCTGCCCGAGGTGCTCGCCATCGCGCTCGCTCCGTTCTGTGCCGCGCAGGACATTGATGCGCTTTTGATTGCCCGCTGAGCAGACAAACGCGTTCGGCACAGCTATGTTTTCTTTGTGGCCGCACCCCGCAAGAAGGATGCACCGAAGCCCCAGCAGCTCCCCTCGGGCCGCCACGGTCTGCCGCCACAGTTCGTCGCCTCCAACCAGCGCGAGCGGATCATCGTCGCCGTCGCCGAGGTCTGCAGCACCGCGGGCTATGCGGCGATGAGCGTCGAGGATGTCGTGGTCGCCTCCGGCGTCTCGCGGCGCACGTTCTACGACAACTTCCAGGACAAAGAGGACGCGTTTCTCGCCGCCTACGACGAGGTGACCTCGCGGCTGCTGGCGCGCGTCAAGACGGCCTATGAGACCAACGACGGCATCGTCGCCCGCGCACGCGAAGGGCTGTCGGCGCTGCTGGGGTTCCTCGCCGCCGAGCCCGCGTTCGCCGACATGTGCGTCGTGGAGGCGCTGGCGGCCGGCCCGATGGTCGTCGAGCGTCGCACCGCGAACCTGCGCATGCTCAGCGACCTCATCGACGAGACCGCCGCCGCCGCGATGCCGGCGGATGCCACGCCGCCGTCACCGATCATCGCCCAGGCCCTGGTCGGCGGAATCTTCGAGGTCGTCTACTCGCGCGTGCTCGCCGGCCGGCACGACGAGCTTCCCGGCTTGCTCCCGGGCTTGATCTTCACGTTGCTGCTGCCCTACGCGGGCCACGACGTCGCGACCCAGGTCCTCAAGAAGGAGCGACGCCGGATGGCGCGGACGGCGCGGATCGCCGGCTCTCGCGCGGCACCGACGGCGTAGACCGTCCGGCTGTCCGGTAACGGATGCCGGCTCAGCCGTTGAACCAGCGCGCGCGGCGGCTGGAGCCGAAGTGCTCCTTCTGGGCGACGAGCGCGGCGGACGGCGCGTGATAGACGCCGGTCCGCTCGGGACCCGACAGGAAGTCGATGTCCACGCTGCCGACGTTGCCCTGGCCGAACTCGATGTAGCAGGTGCCGCGTCCGAGGTGGCGTTCGGAGGACTGCTCGCCGCGCAGCTGCGCGATCAAGGCGGCCGCCACGACACGCGCGGCGCCCTCGGCGAAGATCCCGGCCTTCGGCACGCCCGCGGTCGCGACATCGCCCACCGCGTAGACGTCGGCAAAGCGCGTCTGCAGCGTGGCGGAGTCGACCGGCACGTATCCGTCCTCGGTCATCCCGCTGGCGATGACCACATCCGGCGCGCGGTGCTTGGGCACGCCGAGGAACAGGTCAAAGGCCAGCTCGGTGCCATCGTCGAGGATCGCCACGCTGCGCGCCGGATCCAGCGCGCTGATGCGGCGGCCGCAGATCAGCGTGATGTCGCGCTCGGCGAAGGCCTGCTGGAGCGCCGCTGAGGTCTCGGGCGACGGCGGCACCGGCGTGCCCAGCGGGATGACGAACGAGATCTGGCAGTCGTCGCGCACGCCGCGCGCGGTGAGCTCGTCATGGAGCAGCAGCGCGCACTCGCTCGGTGCCGGCGGGCATTTGAACGGCGCGCCGCAGACGCCGATGATCGCGTGGCCGCTGGAGAAGGTCGGGATGATCCCGGCCAGCCGCTGCGCCCCGGCCACCGAGTAGAACTCGTTGCCGCCCTCGGCCAGACCGGGCGTGCCGGCGATGTCGTAGTCGGCGCCGAGCGCGATCACCAGGACGTCGGCCTCGTGGACGCCGGCGTCGGTGGTCACCCGGCACGTCTCGGGATCGATCGCCGTGATCGTCTCGCGCAGCACGCGCACGCCGGGCTTGACGACGTCGCGGTAGGGCAGCTTGACCGCCTCGGCGGTTGTGCGCCCGAACATGACGTCGAGCTTGGAGAAGCCGAAGACGAACGCATCGCTCTTGTCGATCAGCGTCACGTCGAAGTCCTCGCCCGACTCCGACAGCACCGAGCAGAGCTCGAGGCCGCCGAATCCCGCTCCCAGCACCAGCACGCGCTTGCTCATGGCGCGATCTTAGCCGGACGATGGTCCGCGGGCAGACGTTGTTGCGAGGCGTCGGATGCGACATCTGCCGCGTGAACGCGGCACATCCCCGTCCGTTCTTCTGCTGTGGGCATGGCCTCTTCAGCGCGCACCACCCTCTGCATCCTGGCCGCCATCGGCGCGCTGAGCGGCGGGGTCGCGGGAGCGGTCATTGCCGGCCGGCTCTCCACCGGCGACGCGACGCCGACCGCCGCGGCGCGTGACGAGCCGGCGGTCGCAGTGGCCGATCGCCTTGCGGCCGTGGCGGCCAACGCGAGCCGCAGCGCCTCGCGGCAGCCGACGCCGTGGCCGGTCGTCGCCGAGCGTGATGCGGCCATCGCGGTCCGTGATCAGCGGCACCGCGCAGCCGCGGTGCGCGCGACGCCGGTGGCCGTGCGCGACACCGCGACGCAAGTCGACGTGCCGACGAGGACCGTCGCAGCGCCGACCATGCAGACGAGCGCCCCGGCCGCCACCGACGACGGCGCCGCCGCCGCTCCAATCCGTCTTCCCGTCCGCGTTCAGCAGCCGTCGACGCCGGCGCGGTCGCCCGAGCCGGCGCCCACCCCCACGCCGCAGGCCGCGCCCCCGGCGCCGTCCCCCGAGCCAGCTCCGGCCAGCAGCGTCAACGACGCCAGATGAGCGCCCGGGCCACGCTGGCGGTCCTCGCCGCGCTCGTCGTGGCGTGGTCAGCGGCACCCGCAGCACCGGCCCGCCCCTGGATCCCGGCTCCGGGAACGTCCTGGCAGTGGCAGCTCAGCGGGCGCATCGACCTGTCCGTGCCGGCCAAGATGTATGACATCGACCTGTTCGACACCTCGGCCGCGACCGTGGCAAACCTGCATCGCCGCGATCGCCACGTCGTGTGTTACCTGGACGCCGGGACCTACGAGCCCGGTCGCCCGGACAGCGCTGCGTTTCCCGCCGCGGTCCTTGGCGCCCACGTCGAGGGCTGGCCGGACGAACGCTGGCTGGACATCCGGCGCCTGGACGTGCTCGAGCCCATCCTGAAGCGCCGCCTGGATCGCTGTCGCCGCAAGGGCTTTGACGGCGTCGAACCCGACAACGTCGACGCCTACGCTAACCACAGCGGCTTCCCGCTCAGCGCTGCTGATCAGCTGCGGTTCAACCGCTTCGTCGCGGCCGCCGCGCACGCTCGTGGCTTGTCGGTCGGCCTCAAGAACGACCTCGATCAGGCGGCCGCGCTGGAGCCGCACTTCGACTGGGCGCTTGACGAGCAGTGCTTCCAGTACCACGAGTGCGGTGCGCTGCGGCCGTTCGCGCGGGCCCGCAAGGCGGTGTTCATCGCCGAGTACGAGCTCGATCCTTCGGCGTTCTGCGCCCAGGCCCGCGCGGCCGGCTATGCGGCGATCCGCAAGCACCTCGAGCTCGACGCCTGGCGCCGAAGTTGTTGATGGTGTTGCTCAGTAGGTGCAGTACAACGCGCCTCCTCCGGCCGCCGCGGCACCGGTGGTGCCCGCGTTGACGTACTGCCACTGATAGTCGGGCTTGCCCCCGACCCAGTAGACGATCTCGTAGACCCCGACGGCGGTGATGCCCTGGCCGGCCGGCACCGAGACGGGCCCCTGGGTCCACGGCACCGGGGTCGCCGCGCCACCGGGATGGAACTGGACGATGCCGCTCACCGACGCGGTCCACGTGTCCCAGCGGCCCGCGTTCTCTCCGTTGACGCCGAGCCAGTGCCAGCCGCCGGCGGCCGTGTACCACGCGATCCAGCCACGCGTCGAGATCGGGGTCGGTGAGGCGGTCGTGAAGTCGGGCTCGACGAGGTAGGCCTGCGGCACGCCCGAGCCGTCGCTGCATTGCAGGTGGCCGTCGGTCCAGAAGGCCGTGGTCGCCTTGCCCCCGCTCCCGGCCCGCAACTGGAAATAGAGCTTGGAGGAGCGCCCGGCCTGGGTGACGCCCAGCGTCGCTGCCACCACCTTGCGCCGCACGAGCTGCTTGGCGACCTTGGCCGAAACGCGCAGGCGCGCGGTCGCGCGGTTGGCCGCGCAGCGGTAGCCGGCGCGTGCGAGCGGCCCCTTGGACACCACCTTCGCGGTGACCCGCACGCTCCCGCTCTGCTGGCAGGCCAGCGGGACCGAGAACGTTCGGCGGGCGCGGTTGAGCTTGATCGGCGCGTTGCCCAGCAGCCCAGGTCCGGTCGCCGCACCCGGGATCGCGCCGGGCGACCCGGGCGGGACGAACGACGGTGCCGTGCCCGGCGGGACCGGTAGGTCGCCGCCGTTGCCGGGCGGAGGCCCGGGTGGCGCCACGGGGGCCTGGGCCCACGCGCCGGCCGGCGACCACGCAGCAAGCCCCAGCAAGGCCACGGCCGCTGCCAGCGGCAAGGCTGATCGGCGCGCGCGGCGGCAGGACGACGTCATGGGGTTCCTTTCGAGGGCGGTCACGGGGGTGTCAGTCGGCGGGTGGTTCGGGAGCCTTGCTCCGCCGGCCGCCGATGGCCGAGCGCAGCGTCTCGACGCGGTCGAGCTGCTCGGCATAAGCGGCGTCGTAGACGGCCTGGTGACGGGCATGCGCGAGGATCGCGAGTGGCCTGGAGCGTGGCGACGGGTCGCCCGACGGCTCCTCGGCGGCCGCGAGGACGACGGGCGCGGGCTCGGCCGTCGGCGCCCGCTCGGCCGCGAACTCGATGAGCCGCGGCTCGAGGAGCACACCGCTCGCATCCCAGCGCCGCAACCGCGGCGGCGGCAGGTAGCCGAGCAGCACCGCCGCCACCAGCGCCGGAAGCACCCCCACGATCACGCCGACCGCCGCGCCAAGACCGACCAACAAGACGGTAAAGAGGGCTGAGCGATCGTCGTGCAGAGAGGTCTGAGCGAGGACGGCAGCCACAGCCCGCAAGGTCATCAACATGCCGCCAATGCCTCCTCTTCGTCGCGCAGGTACGCCGGCAGGATGCGCCACGGGTTGGGCATCGCGCCCGACGTCCCATACACGTAGCCCGCTGCCGCGCCGGCCACCGCATCCTGCGCCTGCGCGCGGGTCGCGCCGTAGACGAGGTGGGCGACGCGGTCGGGACGCATCCGGCGCAGCCACTCCGGCGTGGCCTGCATCGCATCCGCGTAGCCGGCGTGCGTGCCCTCGAACGTGACGACGACATCGGCAACGTCGAAGTAGCCCGAGGCCGGGGGCACGCCCGGGTTGAGGACCACGGTCGCACCGCCGGCGCCGCGGGCCGCCCGGCCCAGCGCGCGGTAATAGGGCAGGAGCGCCGCGTCTGAGGACGCCTCGTCGAAGAAGATCCCGTCGACGCGGTACCAGGACAGGTAGCGGCGAACGTCGGCGAGCACCTCGGTGAGCGGGCGGCCGCCGTAGCCCGTCGGCACGTAGCCCAGCACGCGTACACCCGCCGCCTGCAGCGCCCGGACGGCGTCGCCATAGGCGCGCGCCTCGTGCAACCCCGGCCCGCTGTCGGGGTTGACGATCACCATCCGCGGACGGTTCGGGCTGTGCACCAATGCGGCAAGCTCATGTGGTGCGACATAGGCGGGGATCAGCGCCGCACGGCAGGTCCCGCCACCGCGATCCGATCCGCGGCTCAGGAGCGTCACCACGACCGCGATCGCCACCCCGATCCCCAGCGAGGCCAGCGCGAGCACCGGATGCGACACGGCCGTCCTCATGGGATCCACAGGGCCGTGGCCAGGGTGCTTGCCGGATGGCGCAGCAGCGCCACGACGACCGGCAGCGCCAGGGTGACGACCACGCCACCGCCGATCACCAAGCCGGCGCCCGGAAAGGGATCCACGTCGCCGATCGCGACGAGCGCTTCGGCCGTCGCGCCACACCCGACCGCCACCAGCGCCCAGCGGCCACGCCCCAGCGACTCGAGCAAGCCGATCACCATGCTCGCCAGCGCGACGAGCGCGAAGCCGACCATCACGCCGCCCGCTCGCGCGCTCGCGCCGAGCCACGGCGACAACCAGAGCAGCCCGGCCGACAGCGCCCCGCTGACCACCACCAGCCACAGCAGCGCCCTGAGCAGCACGCGCGTCGGCGCCCGCCCCAGCCGCTTGGCGTGTGCGCCCGTCGCCGCCACGCCCGCCAGCGCCCGCGGGATAGCCCACTCCAGGCGGCGCAGGTGATAGCCGGCCAGCAGCGCGGCGACCGTCGACGGCACAAGCGCCAGCGCGGGCAAGGCGCCGTCGGTCCAGCTGACGGAGCGGTCCAACACCAGCAGGACGCCCAGGCCGACGCCGATCGCGCCGGCCATCGCGACCGGCTCGGCGGCCCCGAGCGACCGCCGGCTCGGCGAGGCCGGGGAGCGCAGCGCCAGTGCCACGGCCACCACCGTCGTGACCGCCGCGAGGGCCACGACGTCCAGCGCTTCGACCCCGGCCGCCATCGCCACGGTGGCCGCCAGGACGATCATCACGTACACGGCCGGCCAGCGGCGGCGGATCAGGATCGTCCCGCCGGTCCAGCTGATCGTCAGCAGGCCGGCCAGCGTCCCGCCCGCACCCAGCAAGAGCGCCGGGATCAGCAGCACCGCGGCCGCGCCCATCAGCAGCAGAGCACGGTGCAGGGCCAGCTGTGCAATCCCCTGGGGCCGATCGAGGAAGCGACTGCCGAGGATGCGCTGCAGCGCCAGCGTCAGGGGCAGGGCCAGCGTCAGCCCATGCTCGACCGCCGTGACGCCCATGCTCGACGACAGCGGGGCCGCCCAGCAGGCGATCGCCACGACGGTGATCAGGAACGCGACGCCGTCGGCGAGCACGCCCTCGCCCTCGCGATGCCGCGGGAGCCGGCCCACGCTGGGCTGAGGACGGGCCGGCTCCACGGGCATCGTGGCGCTTGCCGCGGCGAGCGCCGTCTGGGCCGGAACGCCTGCCCAAGCTTCAAGGACGACGGCGGCCTCGAGCATGTCCTGGGGCGCGCGGCCCAGGCGCGCCTCGACGAGCAGCCGCGCGTCGGTCGGCTCCATCGTGGGCGCCGTCATGCCCGCGCCCCGACGGCCGGCCGGCCGATGCCGACGCCCACGTTGCCGTTGCCGACCAGCGCATCCAGCAGCTCGCGGTAGCCGTCGATGCAGGCCGACTCGTTGAAGAGGCGACCGAGACGGCGGTGCCCGCGCCGGCCCAGGCGCCACGCCAGCTCGGGGTTGCGCAGCAGCATGACCACGGCGGTCGCCAGGCCGTGGTCGTCACCGGGCGCGCACACCATGCCGCAGCCACGCACGACCTCCGGGACGCCGCCGACGCCGGTCGAGACCACCGGCCGGGCCTGGCCCATCGCCTCGAGGATCGCCATCGGCAGCCCCTCGGAGATGCTGGTCATCAGGACCACGTCAGAAGCGCGCACCACGCCAGTTGGATCGCCCGTCGGGCCCATGAAGCGGAAGCGCTCGCCGAGCCCGAGCCGCTCGTGCAGCGCCACGCACGAGCGCCCGTAGATCTCCTCGCCGCGCGGCACCGGGCCGTAATGCAGGAACCGTGCCCCGGGCAGGTGCGCTGTGGTCTGCGCGGCCACCCGCAGCATCGTGTGAGCGTCCTTGAGCGGATCGAGGCGTCCGACCGACACCACCGTCTGGTTTCCCGGCGGCGGCGTCGGCTCGGCGGGCGGCTGCAGCCCGTTGTAGAGCACCAGGATCTTGTTGGGGTCGATCCCGAGGCCGAGCTCCCAGTGAGCATTGGCGTCGGTGACCGGTGAGACGACGTCAGCGACCGCATAGGCGGTCCGCGCCAGCCCGCGCGCCAGGCGCGTGGCGGCAAACCGGCTGCCGGGCGAGTCGCCGTTGCGCGCGGCGGCCAGGTAGGCCTCGCGGACATACACGCCATGCTCGGTCAGGACCATCGGCGTGCGGTGCATAGCCTTGTGGACGACGGCGGGAATCGCCGCCCACCCGGCCGCGGTGACGTGCAGGACGTCGGTCGGCGGTGTGGGCACGGCCGCGGTGCGGGCGACCCAGTACAGCGTCTGGTACAGCGTCGCCGCCTCGACCAGATCCAATGCCGGCGGCGTGCCGGCCTCGGGAATGCGCTCGGCGAGCACCTCGCTCAGTCCGGCCAGGAATGAGGCCCAGCCGCGCGTGGAGCGAAACGCCTGGCGCACGCTGCCGGGATGGCGACGACACCAGACCCAGGCGGCCACCACCGCGTCGGTGCTGCCCTCCCACCCCAACAGGTTGCGCACCAGGATCGACGGCAGCTCGACGCCCGAGCGCCGGTCGCCCCGGCGCCCGTGCTTGGCCTTGGGGAGCTCTTCTGACCAGACCTCGACGGGCCCGATCTCGCTCGCGTGCGCGGGCAGGGTGAACGTCGGCGGCCGGCCATGCGGCGCGACGATCGGCAGGACCTGCCAGTCGAACTCGGTGAGGCTGTTGACCAGCAGATCGCACCACGAGCTGACGCCGCCCATGACATAGGGGTAGGTGCCCTCCGTCGTCAGCAGGACCTTGGGCCGCGGCTCAGACGACACCGGAACGGTAGTCATCTCCCTGCTCGATATCGGGGTCGGCGTCGTTCACGGCGATCAAGGCATTCAACTTGCCTTCGAAGGCGACCATCGACCGCTCGACCTCCTGGCAGATCTCCAGGAGCGACTCGCGAATCAGCAGCCCTTCCACCAGCAGTTGCTCGACGTCGTCGCTGACGCTGTCGCGGTCGGGCTCGGCCGCGGCCAGCGACCGGGCGCGCCCGATCAGCCGGCTGACGTCGGCGCGCTGATGCTGGGCGGCCTTCAGCCTGGCGTTTTCCTCGCGCAGCAGGAGCAGTTCGGCTCGCAGGCCGGCGAAGCTCTCGGCATCGGCGGCCATCGCCTCATCGCGATCGGTCCGGCGGCGGAAGCGCCGACGTGGCTCGTCGGGACCCTCAGCGGCCGCGCGATCGATCATCTCGCCGCTCATCGCGCACGCTCCACGCGGAACTGCACGCGCTTGGGCGCCGACGTCTGGCGCCCGGCCTTCGCCGTGACCGTCAGGCGATAGGTGCGGGGTGCCATCGGCTTGGCGCCGAAGCGGCCGGTGAAGCGCACGACGCCCGTGCCCTTCGCCGCCGAGCGGCGGATCGTGCCGACGGTGATCCACCGTCGGTGGTGCTTGGAGCCGACCTGCCGCTGGAAGACGAGCCGCACCGTCGCTCGTTTGTTGAGCTTCCAGGTGATGCGCGATCCGTCCAGGCGCGTGCCACGCTGCCGGCGACGGTGAGCGACGGCGAAGCGCTTCGGGCTCATCGACAGCTTGGTCAGCTGCAGCTTCGCTACCGGCGCACCCTGCTTGGTGCCCTTGCCCGAGACGCCCTGGGCGCCCGACTGGCCGCCGGCCGCTCCGGGCGGCTTGGCCCCGCTCGCGACCGGCGCGAGCTCGAGCGGATGCTCAGGCGTGAGCACGACCTCGGCGCCGGCGACGATCGTCTTCCACCCGGAAAGCTGCCCGGCGTACGGATCGCCGAACGTGGTGCCGGTCAGCGGCACCTCGACCGCGGCCGCGCTCGCGTTCTTGACGTGCAGCTTGCCGTCTTGCAGCCAGGCGGTGACGTCGCCGGCGGCGAGGTGGGCCTCCCAGCTGTTCTGCCGTGCGAGCGTCGCCGCGACCTGCGTGCTGGTAAGCTGCACCAGCGGCGCCTTGGCGCGGTCGATGGTCGTGTCATACCGCGCCAACAGACCGTCGAGCACCGGATAGAGGACGCCGCCCTGGTTGGGGTCGGTCTCGGGCAGCGCCGGGTTGTAGTCGGCGAGGTTGCTCTGATGCATGAAGTGCGGCCGCGGGTCGTTGCCCATGAGGTGGCGGAACATGATGGTGTTCTCGCTGGCCACGTAATCGGCCCAGGTCGCCGGCGTGGTGCGGCAGGTGGTCACCTGGGGAATGGCCACGCAGCCGCCGCCGTTGGCGGGCGCGACGTAGATCCAGTTGTACTCGTCGAGCTGCTGACCCTGGCGCGAGACGTTGTAGTACACGTTGCTCGGATAGCGCGGGACGGCCTGGAAGCCGGCGGCCGGCGGCGTGCCTTCGGTGAAGGTCGCGCCCAGCGGCCACTGGGCGCCCGCCACGTTGGCCGGATCGACCGGGTAGGTCTTGGAGGCGTCGGTGGCGACGGTCCCGACGCCGGCGGCGACCAGTCCTGCCAGGTAGTTGGGGTTCTGTCCGTAGGGTGCGAGCGCAGCGCCGTTGGCCGTCGGCGGGGCGCCGGCGGTCGCCGTCGCGCCGTCGTCGGTGATCGACAGGTTGACGGGGTTGGCTCCGTCGTCGGTCGCCGCATCTGCCGAGCGGTTCAGCGAGCCGACCAGGCTCCACGCACCCGCCGATGACGTGCGCCGGTAGAGGTTGTAGGTGACGGCGTGGCAGACGGCGTTGAACGTGACGGCCACGGTGTTGCCGGTCGTGCCCGTCGTGCCGACGACCACGGCGTCGACCTCCGAGGCCGTCGACTCGCCGGCGGTCGAGCGCGCGGTGAGGGCGTAGTCATAGGTGCCCGAGGGCACGCCACCGGCGGTGCCGGTGCCGTCCGTCGGCTCGACGTCGTCGAGCGACGGCGGGTCGATCGTCCCCGGGTTGCCCGGCCGGGAGTTGGCCAGGCCGGAGTGCTCGCCGGTGACGACCTCGGTCTTGTCGATCGGGATCCCGTGGGCGTTGGCCCACGCGACGTTGTCGTTGACCTCCTTGGTGATGAACGGCGCCGTCGAGCAATCCATGTTGGGGTGGTCGAAGGTGTGGTTGATGAACCCGAACGAGGACGCGTTGCCCTGGATGGCGCCGACCAAGGGGTCAGACGTCGTGCTCGTCTGGTCCTGCCACAGCGCGCTGCCGCCGCCGTTGAAGGCGAAGTCGAGCCTCAGGTTGTGTGACCCGGACCAACTCACCGCACGCGCGACGTCACCGGACGTCATGCGGCTGGCGGCCGCCGGGTCGTAGTTGGTGGTGTGGGTCGCCGGGTCCCAGGCGTCGTCGCCGAGGAACAGGTCATCGACCTGCAGCTCGAGGTAATTGCGTTGGTAACCGAGGAAGACGCCGCGCGTGACCCAGTTGAGCATCCCGTGGCGCAGCAGCTGGGCGTGGCTCTGGTTCTCGTTGCCGGCCACCGTCATGACCATCTCCTCGC
The DNA here is from genome assembly GCF_035996765.1 of Baekduia sp. Classification (NCBI taxonomy): domain Bacteria; kingdom Bacillati; phylum Actinomycetota; class Thermoleophilia; order Solirubrobacterales; family Baekduiaceae; genus Baekduia; species Baekduia sp. Next base: position 72,229 of record NZ_DASYJG010000035.1, on the reverse strand, counting down.
GCCCATCATCGGGGTGCGTGAAGATGCCGAGGTAGGCGCCGCCGCCCGGCGCGCTGACGAGCGTCTGCCAGTTCTGCGGGTCGACGGGCGTCCCCGCGTAGCCGAAGGCCTCGCTCGCGGCCGGGTCGGGGTCGTCGTTGGGGATCGGGATCGGCCCCTTCAGATAGGGGAAGAGCGTTGTGCCCGCAGCGGTGAGCGTCCCGACCTTGCCGTCCTGGCTGGCGCCGCCCACGGCGACGAGCCCGTGCGTCGGGCTGGGCGCGGTGTAGTCGCTGAGCTGGCGGACCCCGAACGTCTGCTCGAACTTGGCCAGCGTGGCCCACTCAGCGTCGGTGAGCGCGGAGAGGTAGGACGTCGTGCCATCAGGGTTGGCCACCTGATGACCGAGGTCGCCGCTGGACAGGATCACCGCGTCGTACTTCGCGTGCTGAGCACCGCCGTAGTCGGCCAGGCGCGCATCGGTCAGCGTGCTGGTCTTGGCGGCGCCCGTGTAGGACACCACGGTGTCAAACGGCACGCCCTCACGCGTCAGCTCGTACTTCCAGGCCGCGAACCCAGGCTCGGTGCCGTCGGCCGACAGCAGCAGCACCTTCGCATCCAGCCGCTGGCCCGGGCGCATCTGGTTCGGCGTGGCGGCGAGCACCACCGGAACGGCCACGCCGATCACCGCCAGCACCAAGAGCACGACCATGCGCCACCTCATGCCGACAGCTCCAACAGGTCGTCGCCGTCCTGCTGGCGATGTGCCATGCCCACGACGGCCGGTGCCGAGCCCAGATCGGTGAGCGTCACGCGCACCGCGATGCGCCCGCGGTAGTGCAGGCCGTGGACGGCGCGCACGCTGCAGCCGAGGACCGCGGCGATCTCGTGCGGCGACAGGCCGACCAGGTGCGTGAGCAGCAGCACGTCGCGCTGGCCCTGGGGTAGCAGCGCCAGCGCCGCGCGCAGCGAGGCCCGCACCTCTTCGGCGCCGCGCTCGTCGCGCATACGGGCGTCGCCGACCGCGTCGATCGGCAGGACGCGTGCGCGGCGCAGGTGATCGAGCGCCGTGTTGCGTGCGACGCGCAGCACCCACGCGAGAAAGGGCGCCTCCCCGGGCCGGTAGCGGTCGAGGCTGGTCAGGAGCTTGGCGAAGACCTGCTGGGTGACGTCATCGGCATCGTCCAGATTCCGGACGACCCCCAGCACATGGGCATGCACGGCCGGGGCGTGCAGGACGTACAGCTCCCCCATCGCCTCCCGATCCCCGGCCCTGGCCGCACCGACGACACGCCGTGTGCGGGCCTCCTCGGTGTCAGTGAGGAACCTTCTGGCATCCGTGCAGCGGTGAGTGACGACACGCGGCGACCGCGTGGGGTACGACGTCAACATCTGGCATCCCCTAGTCCGTTGATCGCGACGTTAGAGGGCGTGTGCCCGCCTGAAATACGGAGGGCGGTTAAGAGGATGTTGGTCGCCTAGTCGAAAGAAGAGACTCGTGAATGTGGCGTTTTCGGGCCAAGAATGTGGCAGTTCACGCCAAGTCCCCGGTGCCACCCGCTCCACACGGGTAATACAGGGCAAGCGAAGCCAGAAACGGAGATCGAGTGGGACGGCAGGGACTGAGCGCCATCAACGGCCACGCCATCGACGCGGATCTTGCGGCGGAGCTTGTCGAGCACCATCCCGCCGCCATCGTGGTCCAAGATGCCGGCGGCCATGTCGTCGCCGCCAACCGCGCTGCGGTGCAGCTGCTCGGCGCAGCGGTGTCCCTCGACGTAGGCGCGCCCGTGGGCTGCGCCATCCTCGGATGCCGCGGGCCCGGCACCCGGCTGGAGGGCATCTGCGTCCATGAGCTCGCCTTGGGCCACGAGGGGCCGCTGCCCCCGCTGCGCGTCGACCTTCCCGCCGGCGCCCAGCTCGACGTCGCGTCCGCGACGATCCAGGCGCTGCCGCCCTCGGGGCGGCTCGTCGTCACCGAGCTGCGCCGCGAAGTCGGCCATCTGGCACGCGAGCGTCCCGGCTCTCCCTCGTGGTCGTCAGCGCCGCAGCTGCGGCTCTTCGTGTTGGGCCGAACCTGTGTGACAAACGGCGACGAGGTCCTGGAGGGGCGGTGGATCAACAACCGTCCGGGCCAGATCCTCAAGCTGCTCGTCGCCGAACGCCACCGCAACGTCTTCAGCGACGAGATCATCAGCCTGCTCTGGCCGCCGAGCTCCTCGCCCGACACCCGCGGCGTGCGCTACTTCGTCCACGAGCTCCGCGAGCAGCTCGAGCCCGGTGGTGCCGTGCGGCCCCCGTCGTCGTTCGTGGTCGCCACGCGTGGCGGCTACGCGCTCGACCACGACAACGTGTGGATCGACGCGGATGCCTTCGAGCAGCTCGTCACGGAGGGTTGCGCCGTCGCCGGCCAGGATGACGCCTGCGCGATGTCCTTGATCCGGCAGGGCGTGGCGATGTACCGCGGAGATCTCCTGGCCGATGAGCCTTACGCCGAATGGGCGCTGCACGAGCGCGACCGCCTGCGCGACCTCGTCGCCGGTGCCCTGCGCACGCTCGCCGAGATCGAGACTCGCGACGACGACCTGTCCGCCGCGACGGCGACGTTGAGCCGTCTGGCCGAGCTCGAGCCGTTTGACATCGACGTGCACCGCGAGCTCTTCAGCCTGCTGCTGCGGCGAGGGCGGCGCAGCGAGACGATGCGCCGCTACGAGACGCTGCGCCGGCGCATGCTCAGCACCTTCGACGAGCCGCTGGATTTCTCGTTGTCACAGCTGATCTGACGCCGCGGCGACGTCACTCGGTCACTTGCACACGTGCGCGCTGCCGCCGTGGGTGGCGGTGAAGACCACCTTGGCCACGCGGTTGCTGCGGTAGCGGACGACCATCGCCTTGCGAGCGCTCAGCATCGTTCCGTAGGTGCCGGCCAGCTGGCCGCCGCGACGGCAGTCCATGACCGTCCGGCCGTCCTGGCGGGCGACGCGACAGCCCATCGGCTGGCCGTCGACCACCACGCGGTCGCCGACCTTCAGCACCGTGGGCTGCGCGCTGCCTGCCGCGTTGGCGCCGTCGCGCGGTGCGATCGCCAGCGTCGCCGCCACCCCCGCGAGGGCGGCGACGATCGCCGTCGAGAGCCGCCTCATGCCCGGGTGCTCCACCGCGGGCGGACGAGGAAGAGCCACAGCGTCAGGATCGCGGCGTACAGCAGTCCGACGACCAGGCCGATACCCAGGAAGAACATGTCGCTCCCGCTGCCGCCGTTGCCCGGGGCGTTGCCGGTGGCACGCGCGACCCCTTCGCGGAAGGGATCGACCACGTGCTCGGCCAGGTCCTTGCGCGCCGTCTCTGCGACCTTCGACGCGCGGTGGTTGACGCCGTCGATCCCGGCACGGACCGTCGTGGAGGTGGAGCCGGCCACGTGCTGGACGCCGGAGCCGAGGCCGGCCAACGTTGTGGCACCCGACGCCATTCCGCTCCTGACGAGGCAGGGGATCAACCGGACATTGCTGAGGATGATGCCCGGGTCACCGCCGGCCACCGAGCTCGCGCCGCGCGCGGCGACGTAGACCGTGCCGGCCAGGGCCGTGACGCCGGTGACCACCAGGAAGCGCGGGTCGGTGGCGACGTGGGCGACCGCGTCGGCGGCCGTGCTGTGCGCGGCGCCGCCGCCGGGCGTGGACGTTGGCGAGACGACCGCCGTGTGCGCGAGCAGCGATGAGGTCGTGGGAGCCGGCGCGGGAGGCGCGGCGAGGATGCCGGGGTCAGCGCCCGGCGTGCCCGCCAGGGTGTCGACCAGACCCGTGCGCGGAGCCGCCACCCCGTGGGAGGCGATGTCGGTGACCGATGGCCGGACACCGGTGCCGGCGGCGACGTCGGTGACCGGCGGCCGGACGCCGGCGGCGGAAGCGACGCTGTCGCGGGCGGCTTGGGTGGCCTGGGTCGCTTGGCTGAGGGGCGCGCCGGGGATCGTGTCGACCACGCGGGCCGCCGTCGTGCCCGGCGCGACCGGCCCGGATGCGGCGACGGCGTCGGCGGTGCGCGCAGCGCCCGAGGAGGCCGCGGAGACGGTGTCGACCACCGGCCGCGCGGGCCCGGCGACCTGAGCGGCCGTCGACGTGACGGTGTCGACGGTCTGCTTCACCGCCGGGCCGGCGCCACCGGTGGCCGCGCCGGCGGCCGGAAGCACCGGATCGGTGGCATGCGAGACGGTCGTGGTGGTGGCGTCGACGACAGGCGCAGCCGCCTGGGTCACCGTCGTGGTGGTGTGGACCACCGGCTCGGCCGCCTGCGTGACCGTCCCCACGGTCCCCTTGACCACCGGATCCGTCGCCTGCGTGATGGTCCCCACGGTCCCCTTGACCACGGGATCCGTCGCCTGCGTGACCGTTCCCACCGCGCTGTTGACCACCGGATCAGCCGCCTGGCCGGCCGCGCCCACGGCGCTGTTGACCACCGGATCGGCGACATGGGTGACCGCTCCGGCAGGAGCCGCGACGGCGGCGGTCGCGCCGTCGACCGCCCCGGTCGCCGTGTCGGCCACCGACTTGGCGCTGGAGAGGTCCACCGTTGACGCAGCATGCGGTGCGATCGCATCGCTCACCGTCGCCGTCGCCTGGTCGGTGACCGACTTGACGGCGGGTGCCGCGGTGACGTGGGCGACCGCATCGACGACCTGCGCCGGCTTGGGAGCGGGCGAGGTGGCGGGCGGAACGGCATCGGCCACCGGCTGGGCGACCTTCGCCGTCGGAACCGACGCGACCGCATCGGCCACCGGCTGGGCAGCCTTTGGGGTGGGAACCGATGCGACCGCATCGGCCACCGGCTGAGCGACCTTCGGCGTCGGAACCGACGCGGCCGCGTCGGCCACCGGCTGAGCGACCTTCGGCGTCGGGACCGGGGCCGCCTCGGCCGCAGGCGCCGCGGGCTTAGGCGCCGGCGCCGGATCGGGCGGAGCCGGAGCCGGATCGGGCGGAGCCGGAGCCGGATCAGGCGGCGGAGCCGGGGTCGGCACCGCGGCAGCCGCGCTGGTCACCGTTCCCGCGGCGGCATCGACCGCTCCGGACGCTGCATTCGCGATGGCACTCGTCTGTGGCGTCGCTGAAATGTCCGGCATGGTCTTGACCTCGCGTAGCTGGATGAATGAGTAGGCGCTTCCCTCAGCGTCTCCAATGGAGATTTCGCACAACCTCCGCAGCACGACCGACCTTTTCCGGGTACGACCTAGGTGATCACGGACTGAGAGGGCGCATCTGGCGTCTAGTGGCACGAGCCGTCCCGTTTCGAGGGCTGACCAAGGAGGGATTGAAATCGCCGACGCGGTACTCATCGCGGATCCGGATGTCGAGGCGAGAACGCCGCTCGTCGACGTCCTCGTCGACGCCGGCTTCCGGGTCTTCGAGGTCTCAGATGGCGCCGAAGCGCTCACCAAAGCGCGCGAGATCTGGCCGGTCGCCGTGATCCTCGAGATCCCGCTCGGCACGCTCTGCGGCTACGAGGTCTGCCGCACGCTCAAGAACGACCTTGGGCCGGAGCTCGCCGTCATCTTCCTCTCGGGCACCCGCACCGAGACCTACGATCGCGTGGCCGGCCTGCTCATGGGCGCCGATGACTACGTCACCAAGCCCTCGGCACCCGACGAAGTCCTGGCGCGCCTGCGCATCGCGACGCGCCGAGCGGCGCCCGAGCCGGTCTCGACGACGAGCGGTCGTCTCACGCGACGCGAGCACGAGGTCCTCAACCTGCTCGCTGAGGGCCTCAAATGGGTGCAGATCGCCGAGCGGCTCGTGATCAGCCCGAAGACCGTGGCGACCCATGTCGGCAACATCCGCCGCAAGCTCGGCGTCACCAGCCGCGCCGAGGCGATCGCGGTCGCCTACCGCGACCAGCTGCTCACCCCGCCGGGCCCGCCTCCTCCGGCGCCCTGACATCGCGCAGTGACTGCAGCACGCGCTCGGCCACGAGCCGGCCGATGGCCAGCGAGGCGGTCGCGGCGGGCGACGGCGCGTTGAGCACGTTGACCACCTGCGGCCCCTCCTCGACGAGGAAGTCGTCGACCAGCGCGCCGTCACTCGCCACGCACTGGGCCCGCACACCGCTGCCGCCGCGCCGCAGGTCGCCGGCGCGCAGCTCCGGCAGATAGCGGCGCATCTCGCGCACCGCCGCTGGCTTAACGATGTCGCGCCAGAGCTCGGCCGCGCCGACGCGCGCGTAGGTCCGAGCCAGGCGCGCCGAACCGGGGAAGGTGATGGTGTCGCGGATGTCGGTCCAGCTGGCGCCCCGGGCGCCGGTGCCGTTGCGCCCCAATGCGACGAGCGCGTTGGGGCCGACGTGCACGGTCCCGTCGATGCCCCGCGTGAAGTGGACGCCGAGGAACGGCAGCCGCGGATCGGGCACGGGGTAGATCATGGCGTTGACGAGATGGCTCGCGCGATCGAGCATCTTGTAGTAGTTGCCGCGAAACGGCACGATCGCGTGCCGCCGCGGGCGGGCGGGATCGGTATCGGTCATGCGCAGCAGGCGGTCGGCGAACAGCCCGCCGCAGCAGAGCACCGTGCGCGCCCGCAGCAGCCGCCCGTCGGACTCCAGGCTCCAGCCGCCCCCCGCGCGCTGCGCCGAGGTCACCGGCCACCCCACGCGCAGCTCGGCGCCCAGGCCCTCGAGCTCGCGCCGGCAGGCGAGCGCCACCTGACCGAAGTCGATCACGCCGCTCTCGGGCACGTGCAGGGCACGTTCGCCCGCGACATGGGGCTCGATCTCGCGCAGCTCCGGCCCGCTCAGCAACCGCACGTCGCGCAGGCCGTTGGCCCGCGCGCGGTCGTGGAGATCGTCCAGGCGACCATGCTCCGACGGACGGCTCGCGACGATCAGCTTGCCGTCCTGCCGGAACGGGATCGCGTGGTCTTGGGCGAAGGCGATCAGCTCCTGGCGCCCCTCCCGGCACAGCCGCGCCTTCAGCGAGCCCGGCTGGTAGTAGACGCCAGCGTGGACCACCCCGGAGTTGTGGCCGCTCTGATGCGTGGCCACCTGCGTCTCGGCCTCGACCACCACGACGTCCAGCGACGGCTCGCGCCGCAGCAACTGCAGCGCGCTGGCCAGACCGACGAGGCCCGCACCGACCACCGCGACGTCGCAGTCATCGACGCCCACTGTTCAGCGTCTTCCTGGCGTGGGCCGCATCGTCTGCAGTCTATTGCCGCGGAGACGGCCCCTTCCGCTCGCGCCCCCGGTGCCATGCAGGCCACCGGGCGCGTCGAGCGATCCTGCTAGACCGCAGCCGGCTCGGTGGAGCGCGGCGTGCCGGCGACGGTGCGGCGGCGCAGGCCCTCGGGGCCGAGCAGCCCGGCGGCGAGGACGATGAAGCCGACACCGCTGAGCAGCAGCGCGAGACCCATGACGATGGCAAAGAGGCCGACGCTCGAGGCGAAGAACGAGGTGTTGAGCGCGGTGGTCAGCGCGGTCTCGCTGATCCAGACCTGGCGGGCGGGGTTGCTCTGCGGCTGCCCGGTCTTCGGATCCTTGGCGGCTTGGGCCGGAACGTTGGTGCCCTTGCCGTCGACGGTCGCGTACTGGGGCATCTGGGCGTAGGTCTTGCCGCCCGTGGCCTCAAGCGCGTGGATGCGCATGTAGCTGGCAAAGCACTTGGCCTGGCTGCCGTTGGTGATGGCCTTGCCGGCGACATCACAGGTCGGCAGCGTGACGTTGCTCAGCCCGGCCTCCTTGGCGGCGACGGCGATCAGCGACGGCTTCATGTCGGGCGTGCCGACGATCTGCTCGCGCTTGACGTCGGTGCTGACCTCATGACGGCCGGAGATGCCGATGACGATCGCTCCGATGCCGAAGGCGACGAGGACGAGGCCGGCGATGATGCCGGCGAGGCGGAATGGACGGGGCATGCGATGGGCTCCTTAGGACGGACGGGACGGGCTGCTCATCAGCATCGATGCCGGCCGCCGGCGTGACATCGGCAGAGATCCACACGGCCGCTGCGGGTTTCCCGCGGGGGCGGGTGGGCCGTCATGATGGGCCGTCATGGCCGACGACGAGATCACCATCGTGCTGGCCGACGACCACGCTGTTGTGCGCAGCGGGCTGCGGATGCTCCTCGACGCCGAAGACGGGTTACGCGTGATCGCCGAGGCGGGCACGGTCGACGACGCCGTCCGGCTGACCAAGGCCCATCGACCGGCGATCCTCGTCTTGGACCTCAACATGCCAGGCACCGACAGCGCCTCCAGTCTCGACGCCCTTCCGGCGCTCGCCGACGGTGCGCCCGCAACGCGCGTGGTGATCCTGACCATGCAGGAGAACCCGGAGTACGCGCGCACCGCGTTGCAGGCCGGTGCCAAGGCCTACGTGTTGAAGGAAGCTGCCGACAGCGAGCTCGTCGACGCCGTCCGCTGCGCCGCCCGCGGCGAGGTCTACCTCCACCCACGTCTGGGCGCCCAGATCGCCGCCGCGCCGGCGGCCGCCCCCGCGCCGGCAGACGATCTGACCGATCGCGAGGTCGAGATCCTGCGGCTCATCGCGCTCGGCCACACCAACAACGACATCGCCCAGCAGCTGTTCCTCTCGGTGCGGACCGTGGAGTCCCACCGGGCGCACATCCAGCAGAAGCTGCGCCGCACCACGCGGGCCGACCTCGTCCGCTACGCGCTGGACCGCGGGCTGCTCGACACGACCTGACCGTAGTTCCCGCCCGCAGCGGCGCGGATGATCCCGGATGTTCGGCCCGCGCCACGCCCCTAAGCTCGGCCGGTGGACCAGCACCAACGAGCCGGCGACGACCCGATCCGGGTCGTCATCGCCCACGGCGCTCCCTCCGGACGCTTCGCGCTCCGGATGCTGATCGACGGCGAGCCCGGCGTCGAGGTCGTGGCTGCTGCGACGCTGGCCACCGAGGCCGGACGCCTCGCCCGCGAGCACCACGCCGACTTCCTCGTCCTCTACGAGGGCTTGCTGGCGGTCGGCCGCCCCGGCGTCCTGCCCACCTCTTGCGCGCTGGTCATCCTCGGACTCGAGGACCATCCCGCGGCAGCGGCGGCCGCGAAGGCACGCGGCGCACGCGACTACGTGCTCTGGGACCGTGCCGCCGAGGACCTGCCGCCGCTGTTGCGCGGCGCCACCGTTCAGCCGTTCGCCGCCTGAGCGGCCACGGTCTCCCGGACGGGAAGCCAGACCTCCAGGACCGTCCCTGCGTCGGCCGCCGAGCGCACCTCCAGGGTGCCTTCAGCGAGCATCGTGCGCTCCCGCATGCCGACGAGCCCGAAGCCCTTGGCCGCGCCATCCGGGTCAAAGCCCTGGCCGTCGTCGCCGACGACGATCGCGACCGACCCGTCGGTCTCACGCACCTCGATCCACACCTGCTGGGCGTCGGCGTGCTTGATCGCGTTGGTGAGCGCTTCCTGGACGATGCGGTAAATCGCCTCCTCCAACTCGGGCACGTGGCGGCTCGCCACGCGTCCGGCCTCGAAGGCCAGGTCGACCGTCAGCGCGATCGGCAGCCCGCTCGTCGCACGGACCCGCTCGACCAGCCCGCTGAGCGCGGCGCCGGTGCCGATGTCGTCCAGCGCAGCCGGCCGCAGGTCGGCGATCAGCGCCCGCAGGTTGGCGATCCCGCCGGTGACGAGGTCGAGGGCCTGGCCGAGCGCCTCGTCCAGCCGCTCCGGGTCGTCGCTGCGCCGGGCCGCCGACAGCAGGACTCGCAGGCCACCGAGCTCCTGGAGCGTCTCGTCGTGCAGCTCGCGCGCCCACCGGCGGCGCTCGGCCTCCGAAGCGCGGATGCTGCCCTCCATCGAGTGCGACATGACGTTCTGCCCGGTCGCGACCGCGGTCGCGGCGGTGGCGGCGAAGGCCTGCAGCAGGCGCTCGTCGTCGACGCTGAACTCGGGGCCGTCCTCCAGGCGATCGAACGCGGCCATGAGGCCTATCGCGCGCCCGCGGTGCAGCAGCGGGACCAGGATCCCGGCGGTGGCGTCCAGCTCGGCGGCGAACATCCGGCCCGCACGACGATCAAGGTCATTGAGTCGCTCTGGGCGGTTGGAGCGCAGCACGGCGCCCAACGCCCACTCTTCGCTGCTGGCCCGGCGGCCGACGAGGCCGTCGGGCACGATGCCGGCCGCGGCCGCCACCTCCAACTGGCCGCCGCTGACCAGGATGATCACGGCGGTCCGCGCCGCGACGAGCGCACGGCCGCGCTTGGCCAGCAGCTCGAGGATGCGGTCGAGCTCGATCTCGCCGCCAATGGCGCTGGAGATCTCAGCGGTGGTGTCCAGCGCACGCACCGTGCGCTCCAGCTGGTCACGTCGCGCCGCGACGTCGGAGTACAGCCGCGCGTTGGCGACAGCGATCGCCGCCCAATCGGCGAGCACGACCATGGCCTTCTCGTCGCTGTCGGTGAAGTCGCCGTTGGACTTGCCCGTGAGGTACAGGTTGCCCCACGCCACGCCGCGGACGACGATCGGCACGCCGAGGAAGTTGCCCATCGGCGGATGGCTCAGCGGGAAGCCGTAGGAGCGCGGATGGGCGCCGACGTCGGCCAGCCGCAGCGGGTGCGGGTCCTCGATGAGGAGCCCGAGGACCCCGTGGCCGCGCGGAAGGTCGCCGATCGCCGCACGCTCGGACGCCGGGATGCCGCTGGTCAAGAACCGCTCCAGCCCCTCGCGCCGCTCGTCCATGATGCCGACCGCGGCGTACTGCGCGCCGGTCAGCTCGCGCGCCACCTCGAGCATCCGTGCCAGGAGCGCGTCGAGGTCCAGCTCGGAGAGCAGCCCCCGACCGACGTCGATGAGCCGGGTGAGGGTCTTGGCATCCATGGAGTTGTCCTGCATCGAGGATAGCCCTGCCGCCACGCCACGTCCGTAGTTCTCCGGTCGCGATCGGCGGGGACGACCCGATGCCCACGTGGTTGTGCCCTGCCACGGTGGATCCATGCCTACGACCGAGAGCCCGGCCCACGTCGTCATCGCCGGTGGCGGCGTCGCCGCCGTCGAGCTCGCCCTCGCGCTGCACGACCTCGCCGGACCGCGCGTGCGCCTGACGCTCGTCGCGCCCCAGCCCGACTTCGAGCTGCGCGCGCTGCGGACCGCCGAGCCGTTCTCGGCCGACCACGCGCGCCGCCACTCGCTGGCTGATCTGGCCGGGCGCATCGGCGCACGGCTCGTCGCCGACCGCGTCCTGGCCGTCGACGGCGACCGCCACGAGCTGCGCCTCGCCGCGTCCGGGATCCTCGGCTACGGCACGCTCGTCCTGGCGACGGGCGCGCGCCACCGCACGGCCTACTCCCGCGCCATCACCTTCACCGGCGACACCGAGAGTCAGGACTACCAGGGGCTGCTCGCCGATCTCGACGGCCATTGGACCCGCTCGGTCGCCTTCGTCGTGCCCCCGGGCACCACCTGGCCGCTGCCGCTCTACGAGCTCGCGCTCATGACCGCACGCGAGACCCACGCGATGGGCATCGACGACGCGCGCCTGCAGCTCGTCTCGCCCGAGGCGACCCCGCTCGCGCTCTTCGGCCCGGAGGCCAGCCAAGCCGTCGCCGACCTGCTCGCCCGCGCGAACGTGACCTTCACCGGTAACACGTACGCCCGCCCGGACGCCGAGGGCCGCCTCCAGCTGCTGCCCGGCGGCGAGCGGCTCGACGCCGAGCGCGTCGTCGCGCTGCCGACCATCGAAGGCATCCCCATCGGTGGCGTCCCCGGCGACGACCGCGGCTTCATCCCGGTCGACCCAGACGGCCGCGTCCGCGGTTTGGCGGACGTCTACGCCGCCGGCGACGGCACGACCTTCCCGGTCAAGCAGGGCGGACTGGCCTGCCAGCAGGCCGACGCGATCGCCGAGCTGCTCGCGGCCGCCGCCGGCGCCGACGTCACGCCAACGCCGTTCCGGCCCGTCCTGCGCGGACGGCTGCTGACCGGTCGCGGTGCGCAGTTCCTCGAGCATCCGCTGGCCGGCGGCGCCGGCGCCGGCGCGCGTCCGGAGCTGCGCCTCTGGTCGGCGCACCGCAAGGTCGACGGTCGCTACCTCTCGCCCTGGCTCGCCGAGCTCGATGGTGCGATCGCCGTCGACGACCTCGACGATCTTGACGACCAGGAGCCGGCCGTCGACATCGAGGTCCCGCTCAGCGTCGGTCGCGACGCGATGCGCCTGGACCCGTACTCGCCGCTCTCGCCGCGCTGACCGCGCCGGCATGGCGGGCGGCGATGCGGGCACGCGCCAACGGCGTCAGCGTCGCGTCCAGCTCCACGTGCAGCGTGCCGTCCCGCAGCCGGGTCGATTCGGCGAGACCGACGTCGGCGAAGACCTCGATCATCTTGTGGTTGGTGGGATCGACCTCCGCGGTCAGCGTCACGAGCCCGCTGCGCGCGGCCTCATCGACCAAGTGCTCCAACAACAACGTCGCGACGCCGCGGTGCTGATCGACGTCGGCGACCGCAAAGGCCACCTCAGCGATCCCCGGTGCGCTCGGGATCAACACGCCGTGACCGAGCACGTGCGCCCCCGACGTCGCGAGCAGCCCGACGACGTCGTCGGCTACGAGCGAACGCGCCGCCGCCCGCATGTCGAGGCCGCCGCAGAGGAAGCGCAGCGCCCGGCTCCCGGGCGAAAGCGCCGCGTAGAAGCCCTCGAGCAGCGGGGCATCGGCGCGTGTGGTCGGGCGCACATCGACCTCGGCTCCGTCGCGCAGCAGCTCGGGCGCCACGGTCACGACGCCACCGGGTGCCGCGGCCGCGCGACGTGGTCGAGCGTGTACTCGTCCAGCTCGTCACGGCGGTAGGACAGCCAGCGGGCCAGCCGCCATGCGCAGACGACGCCGGGGGGCTCCCACAACCGCTCGGCGGAGGCCTCCCCCGCATCAGCGCCGTCCAGCGCTCGACGCAGGAAGAGCTCCTCATCGTCGGCGCTGGTCAGCTTGCCGCGCAGGACCGGCTCGTAGGCGACCATCGGCGGCTCGCCGCCGCAGGAGCGCACGATGCCGGCCACGGCGGTGTCGGCCTGCTGCCCGGCCAGGCCGCCCTGCTTGACCGGACCGTCGGTTGCGTCACCGGCGGCGTGGACGTGCTCGGTCGCCAGAACCGCCATTGCCGCGTCGACCTGCACGAACCCGTGACGATCCTGCGGGACGCCGGCGATCGCCGGGCCCTCGAGCAATGGCAGCGCGATCACCGTGTCGGCGAGATCGCTGACGTCGGCGCCGATCTCGGGCGCACGCCCGGCCTCGACCACGACGCCGCACCGATGCAACAGGGCCCGGATCGCCGACTGCGCAGCGGGGCCGAAGAGCGTCAGCGGCGCCGTCTCGGCCGTGACGACGCGGACGTCGCGGCGCCCGCGCGCCGCGGTGAGGAGCGCCAGCTCGTAGGCCGGCAGCGTCCAACTCGTCCCGGGCGGCACGACGATCGCCACGCTGCCCGCGCTCTCCGAGGTCAGCTCGTGTGGCAAGGGACCGAATCCGAGCACGTGTGCCGCCGCGTAGGGCAACGCCGGCCGCGCGCCCGGCGCCAGCAGCAGCCGGTCATATGGGAGCGTCGTGCCGTCCGTGAGGCCGACGCGGTGCTCGTCGGCATCCACCGCGTCAACCGTCCCGGCGGTGAAGTCCGCGCCGAACGCGCGACACAGCCGTGCGAGGTCGATGTGCAACGGGTCGCCACCCCAAGGCTCGCCAAGGATCTGCGGTCGCAACACGAACGACGGGTTGGCGGCGACGATGCGCAGTCGCAGCCGGCTCTCCCCCAGGTCGGCAAGGGCCATCAGCGCCTCGACGCCGGCAATCCCTCCGCCGACGACGAGCACCTCCAAGGGCTTCACCTTGGAGTGGTGCCACAGCGTGCCGCTGGATGCCTGGCCCGGGGAGGTCATGCGACGCTCGCGGAGTCGTCGACGTGGCGCACCCAGCCGCGCCGGTGCTCGGCCAGGCCGGCGGACGGCACGACCAGCACCGCGCGATCGGCGTGCTGGGTGACCTCATGCGACACGCTGCCCAACAAATAGGACTTCACGCCTCCGCGGCCGCGCGTTCCCAACACCACCACGTCGGCCTCGATGTCAGCCGCGACGCTGAGGATCGTGAAGGCGACACCCGCCTGCCGGCTGGCGATATGCGGCCGAGCGACGAGCCCAGCCGCTGTCGCACGCTCCGCGCCGTCGCGGGCGATCTCCAATGTCGACTCCCGGCACGCGGCATCGACCGCCTCACCGTCCTCGAGCGAGCCGACCATCCCGAAGCCGCCGGCCCCCATCGCGCCGCTGCGGGCGATCGTGTCGAGGTACGCCTCCCAGACGCTCAGCACCGTCGTCTCGGCGCCGGGCATGAGCCTCGCCGCACTGTCGATGGCGCTCTGCGCGTCAGTCGATCCGTCGTAGCAGACCAAGATCATGATGATGGCTCCTTGTAGGTGGGGAGCCACCGAGTCTGGGGCCTGCGCAAGCGGCCGTCATCGGCACCGGACCGCACCCTGCCTACGGGTTTGCCGTAGACCACCAGGACGCGGCTCGCAGCCGCCGGGTGTTTCCCCGCACCGTCTCGGCGGCGCTTCACGGATGTCACGGCCCGTGCGCGGTGGGACCTTCTCCCTATGTCCGATGCGCGCGCAACACCCGACGTTGGCCGGACCCCGGCCGGGCTGCGAATGGCCGAGCACCTGCACAGCCCCTTCGGGACCGATCGCTTCGGGCGCGCCGCCGAGCGCTTCGCCCGGTTCTTCGGCACCCCGCGGTTCATCATCGGCCAGACCGCGCTCGTCGCGGTCTGGATCGCGCTCAACGCCCTGGCCTTCAGCCTGCGCTGGGATCCTTACCCCTTCATCCTGCTCAACCTCGCGTTCTCCACGCAGGCCGCCTATGCCGCACCGTTGATCCTGCTGGCACAGACACGTCAGGCAGATCGCGACAAGGCCCGCAGCGAGGAGACCGCCCGAGCGGCCGATGCCCAGCGCCGGCACGTCGAGCAGCAGACCAGCGGCCTCCGCGACCTCCTCCAGGCCAACACCGAGCTCACGCAGCGCATCGCCGGCCTGACCTCCGGGATCCACGCTGTGACGTGCGAGCCCTCAGCCGCTCCTCTCGCCGAGCCGTAGGAGGCGGCGATGCTCGCATCGCCCGTCAGCCGCGCACGCGGAACGTTCGCGAAACCGTCGCGACCTGTCGGCCGCCCTGGCGCAGCGTGACCGCCGCGGTGTAGCGGCCGGCCTGCAGGCGCCCGCGGCGCAGCCGGATGTCCACGAGCCCGCCCGGCAGGATCCGCTGGGCGGCGATCGTCGCGCGCAGCGTGCCGGTCGCCCCCACGATCCGCGCCGAGCCCGTCAGCGGCTCGACCGTGTTGCCGGTGTTGCGCGTGGGCATCACGACACCCTTGCCGTCCGCCCGCGGCGCCCCGACCCGGACGCGCAGCCGGCGCTGCGCTGCCGGCGGGTTGAGCCGCAGGCCGCCGAGCAGGCGGTAGCGGGCCAGGATGCCGTTGCGGGGCCGCGCGCCCTGCGGCGTGCCGAGGACGTCGATGGCGCCGTAGAGCGAGCCGGAGCCCGGCCGCGCCAGCAGCGTCGCCGCGACCGAGCGCGCCTCGCCGGGCGCCAGCGTGAAGGCGGTCGCGCTCAGCCGCACCTGCGCGAGCGTCTTGGGGCCGTCGGGCGCGACGGCGCCGCCGCGCTCCTGGATCCACGGACGGGCGCGCACCGTGACGGTCAGCGCCTTGGCCGAGCCGTTGGTGACCCGGATCTCCCCCACCGCGCCCGGCTGGGCCTCGTGCTCGAGGAAGGCCGGCGCGATCGACAGGCCACCGGCCGCGGTGGTGCTGGCCGCGGCGGTGCCGGAGGCGATCAGCGCGGCGACGACCGCCGTGGTGCGGATGTGCTGCATCTTGGTGCTCCTTGCCCTCATGGGCCTTGCGGTCCGAAGGTGATGGTCTGCTCGGTCACGCGTCTGCCGTACGCCGTCCCGGGCACGGTCACCGGCTCGCCGGCCATCGGCTTGCGAAAGGTGCGCAGCAGGCGCAGATCCTTTCCTCGCTCAGCGACACTCAGCCGCGTGCCGCCGACGGTCGCGGTCACCGTCGCCGCGACGCGGCCATGCACCGACTGGACCAGCGTCAGCTCGATCGTGCTCTCGACCTGCCCGCTGATCCCCGTCTCCTCCGCGCCCGTCGGCGCCGACGCGGCGGCAAGCGCGACGACGGCCACCAGCGCCCCGTGAAACGCCCGGCACCTCACCGGCTCGCCGTCTTGCGCACGACGGTGATCGAAATACGCACCTGGCTGGTCCCACTGGTCGAGCGATGGCGGAAGATCAGCGTGCGCGAGGACCGATAGGACAAGATTATCGTCAACCGTCCGCCGGTCGCCGTCGTCGCGCCCGTCACCCCGAAGGTGCGGCGCCCGACGCGGTTGAGCACCTCGACCGGCACGCCGCGCGCGGCGCTGTGGCGCACCTTCCCAACCCGGCAGGTGAGCCGGCCGCGAAAGCGATAGCGCGCTTTGGCACGCAGGACGAGACGGCCGTGCGACACGCGCAGCGGCCGCTGGTCAATCGCCATCGAGAGCTGCGGCCGCGGGCACTGCGGGACCGTCCCCGGGGCCGTTGTCGAGCCGGCGCCGTGCGCAGCACCGCCCGGCGGTGCCGGCCGCGGGTCGCCGACCTTCAGCGTGACGCTCGGGGTGAGGACCGGATCCGGGCCTGCGACCGCGAGCTCGCCGTCGTAGACGGCGGCCTCGTTGCCGGCCGCATCGGCGACGCGCACCTCAAGGTGGTGAACACCCACCGGCTGACCGCTGAGATCCAGCGCCAGCGGCACGCGCAATACCTGCTGCGCGCAACCGCTGAGCGGCGCGTCGAAAGTCGGGGTCGCAGGGTCGAGGTCCGCGGCGCAGCGGGCGTCAAGCGCGGCATGGGCCACCGGCACGCCGTCGACGATCGCCCGCGCTGTGGCAAGGCCGACGCCCTCGTCGGTCGCGTCGACCTCGAGCGTGAGCGCGCCGCGCACCGGGCTGCGCAACCCGCCCACCGAGCCACGCGGCGGCGTCGGGTCGTCGACGTCGAGCACGAGCGCGCTGATCGTCAGCGCGCCGGGCGCACCGGCGACGCAGCGCTCGCCGGGCGGCCGCGGGCAGTCGACGCCGGCCGCCGCCGACGCGCCGCTCGCAGGCCCGGCGACCGTCCCCGGCGGCGTCGCCCAAACATCGAGCAAGTTGATGGACTCGATCGGCGCACCGCCGGCGCCGAAGCGGTAGCGCTGCGGCGACCCCGCTCCGTAGGGACCGGAGGCCATGGTGGGCGCGCGCACCACGCGCGCGCCCTGCAAGATGGTGTGGTTGGGCGTGTCCGCACGCCAGCTCGCAGCCGAGCCCCCGGCGGGGTCCGCGCGGGAGAACGACGCGACCAAGCCGGTCGCGCCCTCACAAGCGTCAGCGGCCGCAAAGGCGACACCGTCGCCGGCCTGTGCCGCGGTCAGCCCGGCCGCGCCGAGCGGCTGGCCGAGCGGGCCGTGGCAGCCCCACAGGGCAACGGGGCGCGCCGGGGCGGCGCCCGCGCTCAGCGCGAACACCGCCCAGGTCAGCCCGACGATCCGGGTCAGACGTGTGATCCGGATCGCCACCCGGCTACGGCGTGCCGGCCGACAGGGTGAACGTCAGCGACTTGCCGTACGTGCCCGCGGTCAGCGCATCCCCGGCGCCGATCGCCTGACGCAGCCCGACGGTCAGCGGCGTCGCGGCGGTGCTCGACCCGAAGGCGAGCAGTTGCTGCGAGGCGCCACCTAGCGACGAGTACGCGCAGGTCGGCGACGCGCTGCTGGTGGCGCAGACCTTCAGCGCCGAGGCCAGCGGCGTGCTGCCGTTGAGCAGGAAGCCCGGGTTGGTGCCCGCGTCCTGGACCGTCAGCACCGACGGACCGGTCGAGGTCGCCGTGCCGGTCACCGACGCGTCGTAGTTGGCGGCGACACCCGGCACGAAGCTGCCGAGGCTGGTGCTCGTGGCGTTGAGCGTCAGGCTCAACGCGTCAGCGACCGAGCCGTTGACGGTCAGGTCCTGGTCGGAGCCGACCGGCGGGTCCGGATCGGGATCGGGGTCGGGATCGACCGTCTTGGGCGCGAACGTCACCGAGAACAGCTCGTTCGGGCGATCGATCGTGAACCAGGGGCGAATGCCGTCGAACGGACCCGAGGTGCTCAGGTAGCCGACCGGAGCAGCCGCCGGCGTGCCCGACGGCGCGAGGTTGCTGATGGTGATCGAGCCGTCCGGGTTCTCGGTGGTGATCGCCGCCGAGCCATTGAGGGCGAAGACCGTCTGGCGGGCCGCCGCGGTGCCGTAGTCGACGGGCGGGTCGGTGGAACCGACCGTGCCCGCGGCCACCTGGCCGTTGGCGATCAGTCGGATCGACTGCGGCGCGTCGAACTGCAGACGCGGGTTGACGACGCTGAAGAACGTCGAGTCGTGGGCGGTGAACGTGAGCGTGCCCGCGAAGTTGATCGCGCCGGTCTTGGTCACCGGGTCATAGGTGCCGGTCGCGCCGGCCGGCGTCGCCGGGGTGCCGGTCGTCGTGCCCGGGAAGCCGAAGGCGTACTTGGCGCCCGCCGCCGACAGCGGGAGGCTCGTGGCGGTGATCGTCGTGCCGGTGGCTGGCGCGGTCGCGCTGACGCTGCCGTGCCCGATCGTGGTCGCGTAGTTCGACAGCGTGCCCGTGCCCGGCGCGGGCTCGTGCGGCACGCTCCAGGTGAGGTTCGCCGATCCGACGTCAAACGGCGCGGCCAGCGCCGGCGCCGATCCGGCGAGGGCGGCAACGGCAACCGCGCCGACGGCCGCCAGCGCGCTCGTCCGGCGGCGCGCTCCGCTCGTGATGGTCCTTGTCATGTCCTGCTCCTGTTCATGGATTGCGTTCCCGCGCGTTCCACAGTTAGGTCGCCCTAACGAGGCGGCAACATATCCGATCTCATGGCAGGATGTAGGGCGCCCTAATACGGGCCGCCGGTGGAGCTCGCCGCGGCGGCCGTCCTCGTCGCTTTCAGTTCCCGCGGGCGGCGAGGGCGGCCGGCGCGGCGAGAGCCCTAGCGAGGAGCGCGAAGGGTCGTCGGCGCTAGGCCACGCGCAGCGTGATGCCGGCGCCGTCGCACAGGACGGCGACGAAGGCGTCGACGACGCCGGGATCGAACTGCGTGCCCGAGCAGCGGCGCAGCTCGGCCAGCGCCTCGGTCTCGGACATCGAGGGCGCGTAAGGGCGGGCCTGGCGCATCGCGTCGAAGGCGTCGCAGACGGCGATGATGCGAGCGCCGAGCGGGATGCGCTCACCGGCCAGACGGTCGGGGTAGCCGTCGCCATCCCAGCGCTCGTGGCTGGCGCGCACGAGCCGTCCGACCGGCCGCAGCGATGGCGCCGCGGCGAGGATGCGCTCGCCGATGATCGTGTGCTGGCGCATCACCTGCCACTCAGCGTCGTCGAGCGGTCCGGGCTTGCGCAGGATCACCTCGGGGATGGCGATCTTCCCGACGTCGTGCAACTCGGCGGCGCGGGCGATCTCGTCGAGCGCCTCGACGTCGAGCCCCAGCCGGCGACCGACGGCCAGCGCCAGCAGGCTGACGTCGTCGACGTGCTCCTCGAGCTCGGGCTCACGCTCGCGCAGGATCTGCATCAGCAGATCGCGGCCTTGGCTTCCGGGTGAGCCGCGGCGCGAGCTCTTGTGCCCGTACATGCGCTCATCGGCCAGTTGCAGGGCGGCGCTCGGGGTCGGCGCTTCGGCCGGCAGGGAGACCAGGCCGTAGGAGCTCGAGATCGAGAAGCCCTCGCCGATCTCGACCAGCGCCTCGACGGCGCGCACGACGGCTGCGTCCTCGCGCGTCAGCTCGTGATCGAAGACCACGCAGAACTCATCGCCGCCCAGCCGGTAGGCGGTGCCCACGCCGGCGACGCTCTCGGCCAGCGCACCGGCCAGCCGCGTGAGCAGCGTGTCCCCCGCCCCGTGGCCGAAGTTGTCGTTGTAGCCCTTGAAGCCGTCGAGATCGAAGAAGACCAGCGTCGCCCGCTCATCGGTGCCGGGGTGCAGCATTCGCGCCAGTTCGAGCATCAGCCGGCGGCGGTTGGGCAGGCCCGTGAGCCCGTCCTCCAGCGCTTCCTGACGGCTCTGGGCCAGCAGCGTGACGTTCTCGCGATGGGTCAACCAGGCGCGCAGGCCGACGGCCACCAGCGAGGAGGCCGCGGCGACGACCGCCAGGCCGCCGACCTGATGGAACTGCGACCAGACGAGCACCCCGAGCGAGATCGCGGCGAACATCGCGGGGACGGCGAACACCCCATCGACGAGCCTCGTCCGCAGACGACGGCTCTCCGGGAGCCAGGCCGCGGCCGCAAGCACCGCCAGCGCCGTCGGCCACGTGCTGTTGACCCACGACACCGCCGAGTAGCCACCGACGGCCTGCTCCCAGCTGTAGACCGCGTCGCCCACCGCGCAGACCGCCATCGAGAGCCCGAGCGCCATCCACGGCAGCCCGGGCCGCCAGTCGCCGACGCCGAACGCGACGCCGACGAGGCAGAGCAGCACGACGTCGAGCACCGGATAGGCCAGCGTCACGGCCACGGCGGTGCTCGATCCGGTCGCCGAGTTGAGCACCGGCGCCAGGAACCCCGCGGCGCACAGCGCGGCCAGCGCGCAGCCGCCGATCAGGCCATCAAGCCACACCGACGCCCGGATGCCGTGGACCCGGCTGCGCAGCAGCAGCGCCATGCCCACCGACGCCAGCGCGTAGGCGGTGACATAGACCCCGTCGGTCCAGTTGGGCGATGGCGGCATGGCCTGTCCGGCAAAGGACAGCGTCCAGCCCAGGTCGCCCACCGACCACAGCGTCGCGAAGATCGCCAAGGTGCTCCAGGCCGCGCGATCCTCGCGGCGCGCCGCCACGCGCCACCACACCATCGCCGTCGCGAGGAACTCGATCGCGCTGTAAAGCCCGTCGGCCGTGGCCGCCGGGACGCCGGCCCACACGCCGGCGACCGTCCGCAGCAGGTAGACGGCCAAGCCCAGGCCCAGAAGACCGAACGCAAGTCGCATCGGCTGCGCACGGCTACAGGTCACGCCCATGTTTTCGGATGGCCGGACCTAGGCTTAAGGGCAATTCCGCTGCTATCGGTCTGGTCGGACCGCCTCCAGCATGCGTCCGAGGCTGTCGAGGATCCTGCCCCAGCCGCCCTCATGGGAGCGCACGGCCTCCTCGTCCCACAGGCCGCTGTGGGTGAAGCGGACGGTCGTCGCGCCGTCGACCTCCTCGAAGTCGATCTCGATCAGCGTCCGCCGCGTGTCGCCGTCCCAGAGCCAGGTGAAGGCGAGCCGGTTCGGTGGCTCGATCTCGGTGTAGGTGCCACCGCCGCCGTGCGCGACGTCCTTGTCGGGGTCGTACATGACGACGCGCACGGCGCCGCCCACGCGCAGGTCGACCTCGGCCTCGGAGGTCTCCCAGCCGCGCTCGGCCTGCCACCAGCGCCGCATCACCTCCTCGCTGGTCCAGGCGTCGAACACCCGCTCGGCGGGCGCCTGGTAGGTGCGCTCCATGCGCAGGGTGTTGTTGTCGGTCATGCTCCAGGCCCCCGCCGGCGACGCAGGCGCAGCGTCAGCCAGGCGCGCGCGATCACGAGCCCGGTGCCCGTGCCGGCCAGCGCCGGCAGCATCTCCTCCACCGGCACGCCGCCGACGTGCGCGATCACGAGAGCTGACTCTTCGCGCCGCGCTGCGAGTTCGTGACCTCCGACAGCGCTGCCGCGTGGACGGTCGGGTCGTCGTACTCGTCGTGGAGGTTCCACCACACGTAGGGCTCGGTCTGCGGATAGCCCTCGGGCGAGTCCTCCCACGTCTCCTGGCGGCCGAGCGCGGTGATGTCGAGATAGGACCAGGGGGTGCCCAGCGCCTCGTCACCACGCTTGTCGATGAAGTACGTCCGGGAGATCTGGCCGTCGTCCTCGCGGTAGAAGACGTTGGTGCCGTGCCACTCGTCCACGCCGAAGTCGACGTCGAAGTCGTCGGTGATCGTGTACCAGGGGATCTGCCAGCCCATCCGCGTCCGGTAGCGCTCGATGTCGGCCTGCGGCGCGCGCGAGACGTGCACGAGCGTGGTGTCGCGGGCGTTGAGATGCGCGAGATGGCCGACCTGATCGGCCATGAACGAGCAGCCGCGGCAGCCGCTCTCGGGCCAGGCGGCCACGCCGGGCTCGAAGAAGAAGCGGTAGACGACCAACTGGCGGCGGCCGGCGAACAGGTCGAGCAGGCTCACCGGACCATCCGGACCCTCGAAGGCATAGTCCTTCTCCACGGCCATCCGCGGCATCCGGCGCCGCTGCGCGGCCAGTGCATCGCGGGCGCGAACCACCTCCTTCTCCTTGACCAGCAGCTCTTCGCGTGCGGCCTGCCAGTCCTGCGGCGAGACGATCGGGGGCATGTTCATGCTGACTCCTCCTCCTTCAGATACTCATCGACGACATCGAACAGGCGTCCCCAGAGGACGCGTTGACGATCCATCCAGTCGGCGGCCACGCTGAGCACCTCCGGCTCGAGCGAGAGCCGATGCGTCCGGCCCACGACCACGCGCTTCACCACTCCGGTCTCCTCCAGCACCTTCAGGTGCTTGGAGATCGCGGGCTTCGACACACCAAAGCCACCGGTGGCCTCACCGACCGTCGCCGGACCTTCGGCGAGCCGCTCGACGATGCCGCGGCGGATCGGGTGGGAGAGCGCCTTGAACGGATCGTTCACCATAGGGTGAACAATAGCACGCCGACCGTCCGGCCCCGCGCGCTATGAGATCGAGGCGGCGGCGCTGTCGTCGGAGACGTAGTCCACGAGCCGGCGGAAGCCGCTGTCGCGCTCCGCGCAGAGGATCCCGCGCAGGGCGGCGATCTGCCACCGATCGAGGGGCCGCAGCGCGCAGGCCATCAGCGCCGCCGCCGTGAAGTAATGCCGTCGGCCGTCGATGACATGGGACGGCAGCAGGCCGGCCTTGTCCCAGTCACGGACCTGCTTGTAGGACACCCGGGCGAGCACGGCCAGCTCGGTCGCGTTGACCGGGTACCCGCGGTCCCTGCCGAGGACGCTGTGCGGAAGCTCGCACCGATCGATGTCCGCGGGATCAAGCGCATCGTAGACGCCGGATTCGCCCAGCCGCTGGACGTCATACTCGCCATCCCGGTACGCCGCCTCGAAGATCTCGCGCTGCACCTTCGTCGGCCCCGGGCGCACCCGGAGGAGCTCCTGCTGCACGGCCGACAGCGCATGGCCGAAGGCGTCCGCCCACTCGGCGATCAACTGGCGCTGGAAGGGCGGCAACTGCGGCCGATCCGGGAATCCATCGATGATCTCGTCACCTAGGCGATAGCCCTTGTGATTGTTGCGAAGTCGCGGACCGCTGAGATCGATCGGCGTGGCAGGAAGGTCGGGCATCAGCGTTTTCATGGTACCCCGCTCAAGTGACTTTCGAAAGTTATTCCGCGTAGCATTCATCTGAGAGCTGCCAGCTGCGGCTGCTGCCTTCCTCACGCACGCCGTAGCCGATGATCTGGGCCGGCAGGTGGAGGTCGGTGCCGGCATCCGCGCGGCGACTTGGGAGCAAGGCCATCCGCCATCGAGATCTATAGGCCACAGCGTTGGCAATTCGCCCCCCTTCCGCGAGGGATTACGGTTTGCCGTCCATGGCGGCGACGACCGAGACCTGGAAGAACTGGGCGGGCGATCAGCGGTGTGCGCCGTCGCAGATCGCACGACCCACGAGCGAGGACGAGCTGGCGCAGACGGTCGCGCAGGCCGCGGCCCGTGGCCTGCCGGTCCGTGCCGTGGGCAGCGGGCACTCCTTCACCGACATCGCCTGCACCGACGGGGTGCTGGTCGACACCACCGGGATGCACCGGGTGATCGACGCCGACGCCGAGTCCGGCCGGGTGACCGTGCAGGCGGGCATCACGCTGCACGACCTCGGGCTGGTCAACGCCCGCCACGGGCTGGCGCTGGAGAACCAGGGCGACATCGACGCGCAGACGCTCGCCGGCGCGCTGGCCACGGCGACGCACGGGACCGGCAGGCGCTTCGGCAACCTCTCCACGCGGGTCGTCGGCATGCGCCTGGTGACCGCGTCGGGCGATGTCGTCGAGGTCACCGAGAAGTCCGACGCGGCGCTGCTGCGCGCCGCGCGCGTGTCGCTCGGCGCGCTTGGGATCGCGTCGCAGGTGACGATCGCCTGCGTTCCCCTGTACACGCTGCACCGCCACGACCAGCCGCTCCCGCTGGCCGGGGTGCTCGATCGCCTCGACGAGCACGTCGACGGCAGCGACCACTTCGAGTTCTTCCTCTGGCCCTACACGCGCACGGCGCTGACGCGGTCGACGGTCCGCAGCGACGCCGCGCCGCGGCCGCAGGCGCCGTGGAAGCGCACGATCCAGGAGCGGGTGATCGAGAACCAGGTGCTCCGGCTGAGCTGCGAGACCGGGCGACGCTTCCCGAGCCGGGTCCCGCGGCTGAACCGGATGATGGCCGGCGCGATGTCCGAGGCCCACGCCCAGGACCAGGCCTACAAGATCTACGCCTCGCGCCGCGACGTGCGCTTCACCGAGATCGAGTACGCGATCCCGCGTGCCCACGCACGTGAGGCGCTGGAGCGCGCGCTGGCGCTGGTCGAGCGCCGGCAGCTCCCGATCCTGTTCCCGTTCGAGGTGCGCTTCGCCGCCGGCGACGACGCCTTCCTCTCAACCGCGCACGAGCGGGAGACCTGTTACATCGCCGCCCACCAGTACGGAGGCATGGAGTTCGAGTCGTTCTTCCGGGGCTTCGAGGAGATCATGGACAGCTACGGCGGGCGGCCGCACTGGGGCAAGCGCCACTACCAGTCGGCCGCGACGCTGCGCGAGCGCTACCCGCAGTGGGACCGCTTCCAGGCCGTGCGGGCGCGGATGGACCCCGACGGCGTGTTCACCAACGACTACACCCGCCGCGTGCTGGGACCCGTCGGCGCGCCGGTGCGGCCGTGATGCTCTCGCCCGCCGAGCGCCTGGCGCGCTACGAGACGGCCTTCGCCGGCATCGACGCGCCGTTCGCGTTCGTCGACCTCGAGGCGATGTGGTCCAACTCGGCGAGCATGCTGGCGCGCAGTGCCGGAAAGCCGATCCGCGTCGCGTCCAAGTCGCTGCGCTGCCGGGCGCTGCTGCGCACGATCCTCGACCGCGACGCCGGCTATCAGGGCCTGCTGGCCTTCACGCTGCCCGAGGCGCTGTGGCTGGCGCGCAAGGGGTTGGGGAACCTCGTCGTCGCCTATCCGACGACCGACCGTGGTGCCCTGCGCGAGCTCGGCGCGCTGACCGCGGAGCACCCGGATGGCGCGCCGGTGGTGATGGTCGACTCGGTTGAGCACCTCGACCTGATCGCTGCCGCGGCCGGCGACGTCGCCGCGCCGATCCAAGTGTGCCTGGACTTCGACGCGTCGTTCTGGACGGCGGGCTCGCGCGTCAAGATCGGCGCGAAGCGCTCACCGGTTCGCACCCCGGAGCAGGCGCGAGCGCTAGCCGAGGCGATCGTGGCGCGCCCCGGGTTCAAACTCGCCGGGATGATGTCCTACGAGGGCCACATCGCCGGCCAGGGCGACAGGATCCCCGGCGCGCGCCTGAAGAGCCTGGCGATCACGCGGATGCAGCGCACCTCTTACGCCGAGCTGCGCGAGCGCCGCGCCGCTGCGGTCGCCGCCGTCTTGCAGGTCGCACCGCTGGCGTTCGTCAACGCCGGCGGGACCGGCGACCTCGAACGCGTCGCGACCGAGCCGGCGATGACCGAGGCGACCGCCGGGTCGGGCTTCTACGCGCCAACGTTGTTCGACAACTACGCGAGCTTCCGTCTCGAACCCGCTGCGATCTTCGCCCTGCCGGTCTCACGACGGCCCGGCTCTGGCACCCTCACCGCGCTCGGCGGCGGCTACCTGGCCTCCGGCGCGGGCGCCAAGGACCGCATGCCTACGCCGTACCTGCCGGAAGGTCTCCGGCTCGACACGCTGGAGGGCACCGGCGAGGTCCAGACGCCGCTGCACGGAAAGGCCACCGGCGGTCTCCGCATCGGCGACAACGTGTACTTCCGTCACGCCAAGGCCGGCGAGCTGTGCGAGCGCTTCAACACGCTCTACCTGCTCGAGGGGGATCGCATCGTGGACGAGGTCCTGACCTATCGCGGCGAGGGTCAGTGCTTTCTCTGAAGGACCAACACCATGTTCATGGCCGCCCCGGGTGTCGGCCAGCTCGACGAGGGACGGGGTGCTGGGTTGGGGGTGCGGTGTGTGGTCGGTGGGGCCGGCGCTCCGCGACGATCGCCACCGCGCTCGTGTGGTCTGGGGTGTTGGGTGAAAGTGTTGCGCTGTGGTTCGGCGCTCATTTGTGTGGGCACCGAACGGGCGTCGCGCGGATGTCGACATCACGGATCGCCGCCTCGTCCCGACGCGCTCGCGCCGCCAACGCGCGTCGCGCGAACCGTCACGAGACTGTGACGGGACAGGCACGAGACACCGACGCCTGCCGGTCCTTGGCCCGGGCGATCTCTCGCGGTCGAGGTCCGGGTCGCTTCGTGATCAATAATTCACCACCAGACGCCCCGCATCGATCCGGGTCGTCTGCCCCTCGCATATGAGGGGGCAGACGACCCGGATCCGACGCCCGCCATCCTCGAGACCAAAGCGGACGACAGGCCAGCGCCGAGAGCCACCTATCCCGCTCACTCCCCTCGGTGACGACAGACCACGTCGCACACGCCGACCCCGGTTGCGCTGAGCGCCCGGACGTCGCGCGCCCGAGCGTTGTTGGTGTTGTCGCTTGTCGGACAGGAACTCGATCGACTCTTCAGCACTACACCAAAGCCACCAAGGCCCGAAGCACCTAAGCCCCAGAGCCCGCGACCCAGGCAGGTACGTTGACCGGGCCATTCCCAGTCAACGTACCCCGGCCCGTCACGAAACTGCGGAGAGGCCCGAAGCGCGCCTACCGGGCCTGCACTCGGCGCCCCTGACCGTATGCGCCGAGGTCGATGAGGAACGCCAAGATGACGAAGAACCACTCGAACCCGGCCACGTGGCGGCCGGCGCCCCAGTCCCAGAAGGCGGCGTAGACGAGCGTCGTCCACGGCAGGAGGAAGAAGCCGAGCAGCGGCACGATCCAACTGTCGAAGGCGCGGCTCAGCACGCTGCTGAAGATCCAGAGGACGAACAGGACCAGCCGCGGGGAGATCAGTGCCAGGAGCGCGAGGATGCAGCCCATGCGCTGAGTCTCGCTTCCTGTCGCGGCTGTGGCAAGCGGAGCTAGGGCCGGAGCGTGACTGTCCTGTTCACGCTCCGGCCGCCCGCCCCCGCCGGCACGGGTCGGATGCCGGCGTTGATCACAGGAGGAGATCCTGAGATGAGCAGGAGCGTAGCACCTTCTCGACAATCTTGGTCGAGATTAGGTAGATTGCGCGATGTCGCATGTCGGACACCGCCTCAACCCTCCCTCAGACACCCACCGCTGCCGCTCGCCGGCCGGTGCCGTGGTCGCTGCATCGCTCCCCTCGCGCGCGGCGCATCGCGCTGCGAACCCTGTCGCTGGCCGTGTTCCTCGGCGCGTGGTGGCTGGTCGCCGAGCTGAACGTCTGGTCCGACCTCTTCGTGCCGGACCCCACCGCCGTCTTCGATCGCCTGATCGACGGCGAGACAACGCACAACGGCGCTCGCGGGCTCAGCGGCTACTACCTGCACGAGCACCTGTGGCACAGCCTCTGGCGCATCCTCCGCGGCGTCGGCTGGGCGATCGTCTTCGGCGTCCCGCTCGGCCTCCTGCTGGCAACCGTCACGCCGTTTCGCGTGATCTTCGAGCCGTATGTGACGTTCGTGCGGGCGCTGCCGCCGCTGGCCTACTTCAGCCTCCTGATCATCTGGTTTGGCATCGAGGACGCCTCGAAGGTCTGGCTGCTCTTCCTCGCCGCGTTCCCGCCGATCACGCTCTCGGTGCTGCACGGCGTGCGCGGGATCCCTCGCCGGCAGCTCGACGGCGCGCTCGCCCTGGGCGCTAACCGCTGGCAGGTCACCCGCTTCGTCGTGCTGCCCTCCGTGCTCCCCGAGTTGTTCACCGGCATCCGCCTGGCGATCGGCTTTGCGTGGACGACGATCGTCGCGGCCGAGACCGTCGACGGCATCCCCGGCATCGGCGGGCTGGCCTGGGAGACCAAGAAGTTCCAGCAGACCGACGTTGCGGTGCTGTGCATCGTGCTGATCGGCCTCTCGGCGATCGTCCTCGACCAGCTGGTGCGCGCGCTGGAACAGCGCGTCGTCCCCTGGCGCGGCAAGTCCTGACCACCCCAACCACCACCCCGAAGAGAGACACACCTATGAGACCCCGCGCCGTCCTCGGCCTCCTGCTGACCATTCCCCTCCTCGCGCTGGCCGCCTGCGGCGCCGACGACAAGAGCGACAACAACGCCACGGCCGCCGCGAGCAAGCCCGCCGCCGCCAGCGCGCCCAAGAAGCTCACCATCGCCTACCAGGCCATCCCCAACGGCGACCTCGTGGTCAAGCACGAGGGCTGGCTCGAGAAGGCGCTGCCGAACACGAAGATCGAGTGGAAGCTGTTTGACTCGGGCGGCTCGGTCAACGAGGCCGTCGCGGCGCGCTCGGTCGACATCGGCCTCGCCGGCTCCAGCCCGGTCTCGCGCGGCCTCTCGCAGCCGCTGCCCTACGAGGTGCCGTGGATCCACGACGTCATCGGCAAGGCCGAGGCGCTCGTGGTCAAGAAGGACATCACCTCGATCGAGCAGCTCAAGGGCAAGAAGGTCGCCACGCCGCTGGCGTCGACCTCGCACTACTCGCTGCTGGCCGCGCTGCAGGACCACCAGCTGACCGCCAAGGACGTCAAGGTCATCGACGCCGAGCCCGACGACATCGCCGCCGCGTGGAGCCGCGGCGACATCGACGGCGCTTACGTCTGGAACCCCAACCTGGCCAAGCTGATCAAGGACGGCGGCCACGTGCTGGTCACCAGCGCCGATCTGGCCAAGGAGGGCAAGACGACCTACGACCTGGCCGTCGTGACCAAGGACTTCGCGGGCAAGTACCCCGACGCGGTCAAGACCTGGGTCGCCCAGGAGGATCGCGCGGTCAAGTTGTACCGGTCGGATCCGCAGGCCGCAGCGACCGCCGTCGGCGCCGAGCTCAACGTCAGCGCCGACGAGGTCCTGCCGCAGATGAAGGACTTGATCTTCCTCGACGCGAGCCAGCAGGCCGGGGCCGACTACCTCGGCGGCGGCCTGGCCAAGAACCTGTTCGCCGCGGCGCAGTTCAACAAGAACCTGGCCCAGATCCCCAAGGTGCAGCCCGAGGCGTCCTACGGGGCCGCCGTGAACGCGACCTTCGCCAGTGCCGTCGGCGGCTGAGGCCATCGCCCTGCGGGGCGTCGCCCACCGCTACGACGGACGCGGGGCCGAGGTCCACGCCCTCGGCCCGCTCGACCTCGACATCGAGGCCGGCGAGTTCGTCGCGCTGGTGGGCCCGTCGGGCTGCGGCAAGACCACGTTGCTGCAGTTGCTGGCCGGATTCCTGACGCCGTCGACGGGCAATGTGCTCGTCGGCGGCGCGCAGGTCCGCGCGCCCGGGCCCGAGCGCGGCGTCGTCTTCCAGCAGCCCAACCTCTACCCGTGGCTCAGCGTGCGCGAGAACGTCGCGCTGGGTCCGCGGCTGCGTGGCGCGCGCCGGGCCGCGCGCCACGCGATCGCCGATGAGCAGCTCGCGCGCGTGGGCCTGACCGAGTTCGCCGCGGCGGCGCCCTACGAGCTGTCAGGCGGGATGCAGCAGCGCTGCCAGATCGCCCGCGTGCTGGCCAACGACCCGGCGATCATGCTGCTCGACGAGCCCTTCGGCGCGCTCGACGCGCTGACCCGCGAGCGGCTGCAGACCGAGCTGCTGCGCGTCTGGCTCGGCTCGGGCAAGACGGCGCTGTTCATCACCCACAGCGTCGAGGAAGCCGTCTTCCTCGGCACGCGCGTGCTGGTGCTGTCGCCCCGGCCGGGGCAGATCATCTTCGATGAACGCCCACCGTTCGCTCCTGAAGACCGGACCGATGCCCTGCGCGGGGATCCGGCGTTCGTCGCGTTCCGCGAGCAGGTGCGCGCCGCGATCCGGGATTCGTAACCCTCTCCTGAAATCGACACCACCAACATGCTTGCCATCCACTGGTTCCTGCCCACGAGCGGCGACTCCCGATCCGATCTCAGCCTCGGCAACGCCGTCGGCGTCAGCGGCTCGCGCGTCACCGCCACCGATGTGCAGCGCGCGCCCGACATCGACTACCTCGGGCAGATCGCCCGCTCGGCCGAGCAGCTCGGCTTCCGCGGCGCGCTGACGCCGACGAGCTCGTGGTGTGAGGACGCGTGGGTGGTGACCGCCGGGTTGACGCAGGTCACCGAGCGGTTGCGCTACCTCGTCGCGTTCCGGCCCGGCCTACAGTCACCGCTGCTGGCGGCGCAGATGGCCGCGACCTACCAGCGGATCTCCGGTGGCCGGCTGCTGCTCAACCTCGTCACCGGCGGCGACGACGTCGAGCAACGGCGCTTCGGCGACTTCCTGAACAAGCCGGATCGCTATGCGCGCGCCGGTGAGTTCCTGCACGTGCTGCGCGCGCTGTGGACCGGCGAGGTGGTGGACTTCGCCGGCGAGCACCTTCGCCTGGAGGGCGCGCAGCTGATCGCGCCGCCAGATTGGCCCGACGTCTACCTCGGCGGGTCGTCTGCCGAGGCGATCACGGTCGCCGCCCGCTACGCCGACGTGTACCTGACCTGGGGCGAGCCGCCGGCGGCGGTCGCCGAGAAGATCGCCGCGGTCCGCGCGGCGGCGCAGGACGAAGGCCGCGAGCTGCGCTTCGGCATCCGCCTGCACGCGATCGCTCGAGACACCTCCGCAGATGCGTGGGCGGAAGCCGACCGCCTGCTGGCCGGCCTCAGCCCCGAGGCGATCACGCAGGCCCAGGCCGTCCAGCGCGCGTCGCAGTCCGAAGGCCAGCGGCGCATGACCGCGCTGCACGGCGGACGGACCGACGCGCTGGAGATCGCACCCAACCTGTGGGCCGGCGTCGGCCTGGTGCGCGGCGGCGCGGGCACCGCGTTGGTCGGCAGCCACGAGGACGTCGCCGACCGCATCGAGGAGTACCACCAGCTCGGCATCGACGAGTTCATCCTCTCCGGCTATCCCCATCTCGAGGAGGCCTACCGCGTCGGCGAGGGCGTGCTGCCGGTCCTGCGCCGGCGCGGCCTGCTGGAGGAGAACCTCGGGCTGAAGGTCCCCTCGCGCGCCCAGCGCTCCACCGCCGGCCACGGCCCGTAGCCCTCGTCGAGGGAGAGGTGGCCCGCTCCCTCTACGACGTGCACTGGCACCTCTAGCGCGCGGCCGTAGAGGGCGGCCGCTCCCTCCGGACACCAGGGGTCGGCGTCGGTGCAGACGAGCTCGACGCCGCGGCGCGCGCTGCGCCGTAGGGCATCGGCGTCAAAGGGCGCCGCGTGGAAGGGCGCGAGCGTCGCCGGAAGCGCCGACGGCGCGGGCGGGCAGACCAGCAACACGCGGTCGACCATGTCGGTCGCCGCGGCCGTCTCGGCGTGGCGCAGCCACAGCAGGCAGCCCAGCGAGTGGCAGATGACCACGCGCTCGCCGTCACCGAGCATCTGCAGCTCGTCGCGCAGGATGCTCAACCACTCTGTCAGCGATGGCAGCTCAGGATCGGGCAGCTGGGGATAGAGGACCTGCTCCCCAGTCGCGCGCAGGCTGTCGGTCAGCCAGTGCTGCCAGTGCTCGCGCGGCCGCCGGTTCTGCCAGCCGTGGAGCACCAGGAACCGCCGTTCACCGGTCGCGACGTCGCCCATGATGACCATGTAATCACATTTCCCACTGATTTTGTGCAGTTTGTCGCGCCCCGCTAGCGGACGACCTTCACCTTCGCTGTCGCCGTGACGGCCCGCGCCCCATAAGGGAGTCGCAGGCGGACCGTGTAGGTGCCTGGCGTCACGCGCCGGCCCACCGTGACCTTCACCTTGACCGTCCGGCTCGCCCCCGCGGCTAGCGCGCGGATGGCGATCGCCTTCCCGCCCTTGACCGCGATCGCCTGGGGCGCCGTCGCGGTGGCCGTCGTCGCGACGAGCCGGCTCTTCGTCGCGTTCTTGATGGTGAACGACAGCGTCGCCGTGTGACCGCGCTTGGTCGTCGTCGTCGCCTTCTTGGCCGTGAACGTCACCACGCCGTCCTTGCCGGCCGGGCCAGCCGGACCGGTGATCGAAGCCCCATCCGCTCCGTTTCTGCCGTCGGTGCCGTCCTTGCCGTCCGCGCCAGGGGTGTTGCCGGGCAGCGCCACGCCGAAGCCCGAGATCGGGACCGACACGGTCTCGCCGTCACCGGCGATCCGCAGCGTCGCGTCACGCTCACCCAGGTCGGACGGGTAGAACCGCAGCACCACATCGAGGTACTGGCCGGCGTCCAGCGCGAGCGGCAGCTGACCGACGTCGGCCGGGTCGCCGACCTTGTTGTAGCGGACGATCTCGAAGTCCGCGGCGTTGGCCCCGGTGACCCTGATCGAGGTGATCGTCGACGGATCGCCGTCGCTCAGGAGCGTCGTCGTCCGGGGCGCACTCACCGTCCCCTCCACCTGCGAGAAGAACGGCAGCGGGCCGCTGGCCACGGGCGTCAGGGTCGGCGTGGCCGCCGCGATCTGCACCAGGCCGCCGCTTCCGACACCAAGCCACGAGGCGCCCTTGAGCCGGCCGACGCGCTGTGGGATCTCGGTCGCGTACTGCGAGCCGTCCGTCGCGCCGGGATCCCCGGTGTAGGGGAACACGAAGTCATAGATCGCGGGATCTTGGCCGAACCCGAGCTGCGCGTTGAAGTTGATGCCCCAGCCGTACACGCGCCCACCGTCACGAGCGATCGCGTAGGTGGTGTCCCCCACACCGCTGATCCGTGCCAGTGGCGGGTAGTGCTCCGGATGGGCGGCCACCACGGACTGGTCCGGGGCGGTGGGCACGTCGGCTTCGAGCCCGCCGTTGCCGAGGCCGAGCTGCCCGACCGAGTTGTCACCCCAGGCCCGGAAGCTGCCGTCGTCATAGAGCGCGAAGCTCGCGTACCCCCCGGCGCTGATCGCCGTCACTTGCGGCGCCCCGGCGGCCGGGGGCGCGATCACCTGCACAGGGTCGGCGACGTTGGTCGTGGACCCGTCGCCGACCTGGCCGAGGTCGTTCACCCCCCAGCCCCAGACGCTGCCGTCCTGCAGCAGCGCCAGGCTGTGCTGGCTGCCGGCCGCGATCGCGGTCGCGACCGAGCCGGCGGGTAGCGCGACCTGCACCGGCGGTGCGCTGTCGGCCGTCACGGTGGAGTTGCCGAGAGACAGGCCGCTTCCCCAGGCCCAGACGGTGCCGTCGGCCTTCAACGCGAGCCCGTGGCTCTGGCCGGCCGCGATCGCGGTGACGTGGTCGAGGCCGGCGACCGGCGTCGGCGTCGGCGTCGCCCCGCCGGGCGCGTGGCCCTCCTGTTCGTAGAGGTCGTTTCCGAAGGCAGCCACCGTGCCGTCGCCGCGCAGGATCAGCGTGGTGTTGTAGCCGGCGGCCACGGCCTGGGCCCCCGCCGTGCCCGGGATCGGCGTGAAGGACGGCGCCTCGTCGTAGCCGCCTCCGAGGCCGAGGTTGCCGACGCCCGCGACGAGCACCCCGTCCGGCGTGAGCACGAACGAGTGGTCGGGACCGACGGCCGCCGCGGTCGCCGCGGCCGCCTCCGGGATCTGGGTCGGCCTCACGAACTGGGCGTTCGTGCTGAGCCCCAACGCGCGGGCAGCGCCAACGCCTTCGACAACGGTGCCCGCCGCCTGCGCAGCGGGGACAGCGACCAGCGCGAGAACGGTCCAGGCAACGGCCGGCGCCGCGCAGCGCAACCTCGAAAACGACATCAACGATCTTCCTTGGTCATGGGGTGGTTGTGGTCTGCCTTCCGGCCGCTCGAAACCGGCGAGCGGGCCACAGGGATCAACCCGTGGCCCGCACACCGTCGTTTCGGTCAGGTGGTGCCGTGGCTGCTAGCGGTCGTAGGTCCCGACCAGCTGGAACTGCGCCCGGAAAGTGCCGAAGCCGCCGGGCTCAGTGAGGTCGGTCGTCCAACCGAGCGTGATCGTCGCCGCGCCGTTGGTAGTCGTGTTGCCAACGACTTCACCGCGCAGCGGTTGGAGGCGATGTGGGCCCGGCTCGAACCCGGTGCCGACAGTGTAAGTAGTGCCGTTGTAGACCACCCTCAGCCCGCTCAGGTCGCTCCCAGTAGTCAGCGGCCGAGTGCCGGCGCTGTTGTCATTCCCTCCGAAAGTCAGCACCGGAGCGCTGACCGTGACCAGCGTCCACGGCAAGCCGTTGAAAGCGTCGGTTCCGCTGCCGATGATGCCGCCCGACGGCTGAGCCGCGCCGAGGGTCAACCCAGTCGCTGTGGTCGCTCCGGGACGGATCACCGTGAAGATCTTGTCCGGCGTCCCAGTCCACGTCGAGCTCGGGTTAGTGAAGTACGCCCCGCCGCCATCGTCGGAGGGCAACGTGACCCACGACCCCGTCGGAGGAGTGCCCGTCGTGCTGCCGGCGGTGATAGTGATCTTGCCGCTGTTGAGCGTGAAGTCCGCACGGGCCGCCGTCGTGAACGCGGCCGACCCGAGCAGCGCGAGCACAAGCGCCGCGAGAGCAGTGGCGCGCCGTGACAGGTGCAACACCGATGCTGATGTGCTACTCATGGGATTGCCTCTCCTTTGAGAGTGATCTGGATGTGTGCGCGCACGCCTCACGTGCGCGTCCTGTTGTTCCTCGCCCTGCGGCCGGCAAGCCGCGGGGCGAAGCTTTGAGGGCCGGCCGTCATGCCGCGGCCGGCACGAAGGTGCCTTCGAGATGCCAGCTGCCGGTGTAGCCGTCAAACGGCCCGCCGACGATCAAGCTCTTCCAGTGCAAGACGAAATGCCCGGTCGCGGCGTCATAGGTGCCCGACACCGGCTCGGTGTGGCCCGGCGAGGTGCCATCAGGCTTTGGCGACCCCTGGTTGAACGACAGGCCGTTCCACTGAGCGACCCAGGCTGTCGTCTGGCCGGTGAGCTTGCCGTCCTGTGTGGAGATCTGCGGCAGCGGGTCGGCCTGAAGGGTCTGCGCGTCGACGGCGCCGGTGACGATGCTGAAGTCGATCTGGAAGAACGTCTGCGGCTGCACGATGCGGTTGGCCAGCGCGTCGCCCGTCGGCTGACCGCCGACCGTCCCGGCGAAGGCCGGCGACGGAGCGGGTTGGTAGACGTCGGTCCGCAGGCCGCCGTCGGTGCCCGGCCGCAGCAACGTGTAGTTCTTGTCCAGCGCGGTCGAGTCGCCGTTGGGCAGTGGGCTCTCGCTGGGACCGCCGAGCATCTGGAAGTAGGTGCCGGCAAGCGCCCCGCTGGCCGACTGCGCGCCGGCGTCCAAGCGGAACAGGCCGACCAGCGGCGTGCCCTGCACGGGCGCCGCGGGCCCGCTCGGCGTCGTGGTGGTGGGCGCGCCATTCGAGGCCCCGCCGCCGCCCGGCCCAGCGGTGCCGGGCGCTTGGTTCGCGACCGCCTTGACCGTCACCGCCCGCTTGCGCGTCACGATCGCGCCGCTGCGCTTCCCGCCGATCTTGACGACCGCGCTGAGCCCGAGCGTCCCGGTCAGCTTGGTGGTCTTGGTGGCGCTGAAGCGCCGCTTGCCGTCGAGCCCCGCGGAGAAGGCCTCCTTCTTGCCCTTGGCGTTGACGAGCGTCAACGCGACGCGCGTCTTGCGCCGAATCGCGGCCGTGTCATGGGCCAGCCGCACGCTGCCGGTAATCGTGACCTTCGCCTCCCTGACCGACACCTTGGACACCGTGACCTTCGCCGCGGGCGCGCCCTGCGCGGCCACGGGGACACCGCACATCAGGGCCGCAAGGGCCAGGACCAGAGATCGGATGACAAGTTTCGGCGACACGAGGGCTCCTGAACACGAGATCGTTCTCAACGCGAAACACTATACCATAATCTCCATAGACTTTATGGGGAATAGGTCGGCCGGATGAGGCCTACGGCTTCTTCTTCAGCACGAGCGTGCCGTCCGGGAGCCGGTAGACCTCACCAACCGACTGCCCCTGCCCGCTCGCGGTCCGCTTGGACTGCGGCGTGGTCAAGGTGGTCTGCGTCTTGGCGACAGCGTCCTTCTGCGCCTTCTCGGCGTTCTTGGCCCCAAGCGCAAGACCGGCGATCAGGAACGCGACGGCCAGGACGATGCCGACGTCGAAGAGGTTGACCAAGCCGTCGAGCGGGTCGCCGGCGCTGTCCTCCAGTTGGCCATGACGGCCCAGGCCCACGCGGCTCACAGCGCGTCGCCCCCGATCGTGGTCTCCATCCGCTGATGCGGCTGCGGGTGGGCTTGGCCCGCAGCGACCGCGCGCTCCAGGCTCGCGAGGTCCTCGGTGTAGTTCCGGGTGCGGAGCAACGTGAGCACGTACGCCCCGGTGCCGACGAGGATGCCGACGACCGTTGCGGCGAACGCCGTCTTCAGATCACCGGCAAGCTGCTGGTAGTCCCCGTCCCCGAGGGAGCTCAGGCCCGGCGCCAGGGGGATCAGCGTGCCCATCAGCCCCAATGCCGGGCCGGAGCGGACCAGGATGCGGGTCCGATCCAGCTTGCGCTGGATGCGCAGCTCATATCTGGCCAGCGCGTTCTCGACCGCATCGTCGCGGGGCGACTGCACCGCCGCGGCAAGGTCGAGGACGGTCCGCTCGGTGAGCGAGCTCGGGGTGCCGCGCGCGATCGCTGCGGCGTCGAAGGGATAGGCCATCGCCCGGGCGGCAGTCTCCTCCACCGGCCGCGCCCTGGGGCGCACCCGCCGCCAGCCCTCCATCACCAGCCCGCCCGTCTCAAACGCCAGGACAGCCAGCAGGACCACCGCCAGGACGTGCACGGGAACCTCGAGCAGCCCGGCGAGGCCCGACAGCGCATCGCTGGTCGGATCCGAAGCCGCGAGCGGAATGGGAATGGTCGGCAGGGACATGGCGGCGCTGCTCGCTAGGCGATGAGCTTGCCCTGGAGGTGCCAGTAGCCGGTGAACCCGTTGAACGGGCCGCCAACGATCAGGCTGTACCAGCTGATCTCATACGCCTTGGTCTTCGGGTCATACGTCCCGTTGACCGGCTTGGTGAAGCCCGGCAGCGTGCCGTTGGGCTTCGGCGCCCCCTGGTTGAAGTAGATCTTGTTCCACCCCGCCGTCCAGGCCCGCAGATCGCCGGTCAGCTTCTTGCCCGTCGCAAACAGCCGCGGCACGGTGTCCTTCAGCCCGGTCTGCGCATCCTTCTCAGCGGTCGTGATCGAGAAGTCGATCCCGGCAAACGTCTCCGGCAGCACGATCCGCCGGGCCTGCGCAAAGCCGTTGGCGGCGAACGCCGGATCCGGCGGGTTCTGGAACGCGCCCAGCTTCAGCCCCTTGTCGGTGCCGGCGCGAAACAACGTGTAGGACTTGTCACTGGCGCGTGAGTCGTTGTTCAGGAAGAACTTGTCGGTCCCGCCCGGCAGGATCATCCGGAAGTACGACCCGGTGTACTTCTGCTTGGTCTTCTTCTGCAGCGCCTTGGGCGCGGACTTGCCCGGGCTGATGCCCAGCGTGCCCTTCAGCTCGACCCTCTTCGCCGCCAGCGCGGACCCGCCGCCGCAGGCGACGAGCGAAGCGATCGCGAAGATCAGCGGGGCGACCAGTCGTCTGGTGGTACGGGAACGGGTCATGCGGTGCTCCTTCGAGGGATGAGGGTCGTTCAAGATGCTCAGGGATGCTCATCGACTGCTGCCGTCGCACGCCTTGCGCCAGCCCGATCAGCACGATCAGGCTCACGAGCAGGCCGGGAAGGACGAACAGCCACGGGAAGGCGGTGAACGGCGGGAGCGCGGCGACGGCCTGGAAGCGTCCGACGTTGTCGCTCATCACGCCGATCACGGGCGTGAGGTCGTTCAGGATCGGGATCCACCGCGCGAGCAGGGTCTGGACGGCGGGGAACTGCTGGTTGATCTGCTCCTGGGAGAGACCGTGCTGTCGCAGGGCGGGGACGAGCTCACCGGCAAGCGCTCCCTGGGCGATGGCCACCTGCCCGAAATCGTTCTGTACGCGCACCACAGCGGAGCGACGCTCGATCGGCTTGAACGCGGTGACCAATGCGGACCCCTTCGGGGCACGGTCCCACAGCTGGAAGATCGCCGGGGCGGCGATCAAGCCGACGCCGACAGCCAGGACACCCCACCGCGCAAACCGCCACGCGCCGGGGAACGCCAAGGCGATCGCGCCGAGCAGGACGAGGAGGGCGCCCGGGATCACGAAGAACCAGGGGAACAGGCCGAATCGCGGGAGCGCGGTGAGCGCCTCGTAGCCCCGCTGGTTGGCCGCGATCGGGGTGACGACGCTGCTGAGGCTGCGGTAGGTCCTGGGCCAGGTGGCCTGGAAGCTCGCCAGCATCGGCCCGTCCTTGGCGAACCGCTTGCGGGCCGCCGCGGGCTTCAAGCCCGGATAGAGGACGGCGGCGCCCTTGGTCGACGCCTGGGTGATGCCGTCGTTGAGTTGCGCCAGGTCGCGCTGATAGGCGGCGACCTTGGCGGGCCGCATGTGCGGCGCGAACGCGGTGATCATCGCCGCGCCCTTCGGCGCGCGATCCCACATCGAGGTGGCGAACGGCACCGCGATCAGCGCCAGGCCGACCACCGCGGTGGCAAACGGGGCGAGCGCCCCTCGCGCGCGGGCGCGCGTGACGAAGACGCTGATGGCCGTCAGCGCGACCTGCGCGCGGGGGCGCTCGTCGATGCGGGGCCGGCGCCGGGCCAGCCAGCCGCCGATCGCTATGGCGACGACAAGCAGCGCCCCGAGGCCGATCGTCGCCTTGTCCTGGTCACTCAGCCCTCCGGGGTCCTGGCCGGCCCGCGTCGCGAGCTTGGGCGCCGACGTCGCGCCCACGACTTCGCCGCTCACCGCCTGCCCACCGGAGCCGGCCGCCGGCGTCTTGGCCTTCTTGGCCCCGCTGCGCTTGGCGCCCTTGCGGTCCTGCGCGCCCTTCTTCGCCGTTCCCTGCCGGCCGACCGTGGCTCGCTGGAAGGCGCCGTGGTCCTGCTTGTTGTCGGCCGTCGTGTCGCTGATCCCGGTGGCGCCGCTGCCGGTGCTGACCTTCTTGGACTTCTTCTTTGTGGACGCGGCCTCCGTGCCGTCCTTCTTCTTGGTCTTCTTCGGCGGCCCGCTCGTGGTGGCGGCGACCGGCTCCAGCGGGAACGTGGTGCCGTTGAACGCGGCATAGGCCTGCGCGGTCTCGGTCACCGACGGCGCGAACGTCGAGTCATAGAGCGATCCGTTGGACGACAGGCCGCCGGTGGTCTGCTGCTGGTACTGGGTCAGGCCATCGCGGAACGTCTTGCCCTCCGCGGTGGTCGGAGAGCTGACGCCGAGCGCGTCGAGCGCCTGCAGCGCGAACGCGGTCGCCGTCACCTCCCCACCGGCAGAGCCCGGATCGGTGCGGATCGACTTCATCACCGCCCCGTCGTTGGCTTGCGCCCGATGCAGATACGCGAGGCCCTTCTGCACGACCTCGCTGCTCTTGTCCGCGACGCCGGCCTTCGCCACGGCCTGCAGGACCAGCGCGGTCGACTCGCTGTCAGACGAGCCCCAGCCGCCGTCCTCCCTGGCCGAGCTCAGCAGCACCTGCGCGACGGACTTGGCGGTCGTCTCGTCGCCGACTGCCAGCAAGCCGAGCGTGGCCAGCGCGGACCCTCCGGGGGAAGCGCGCACCGCCGGCTCGGTCAGCTTGTTCTTCAACTTGCTCGCGGGATCGCCGTAGTGCGAGGCGCCGTAGCCCGCCGCACCCTGGACCAAGGCGAGCACGCCGAGTTGCCCGACGGTCGTGTAGGAGCCCTTGTGGTTCCGGAGATACGCGTCGAGGCTGTCACCGCCCTTGTTGAACTCGTCCAGCGGATGCTTCCCGCCCGACAGCAGCGCAGCGGCCACCCACAACGACGCCTCCGGATCCGATCCCTTGCCCTTCTTGGCGCCGAACCCGCCGTCGTCGTTCTGGGCGTCCTCCAGAAACCCGGCCGCCGCCGACGCGTTGCCCTTGGCGAACGCCAGCGGCGCTCGCTCGCCGCTCACCCCGAACGTGAGCGCAGCGACCAGCAGGAAGGCGAGCGCGGGCGCGCAGAGGCGCGAGAAGGGCGAAGAGCGGGGCATACGAGAACCAGACGCGCAGGAGACGGCGAGGCTGCCGAACCCCGGGAGAAATATTACCACTATGTTGATGGGTTTTGTACGGTAAGCGGCGATCGAGCGACCTCCTCCCGGGCCGGGACGTGAGAGGCTTCGCGCCATGACCAGCGCAACGGCGTCCACGACCTCCCGGCTGCTGAATCCCGGCACCTACGACCCGGTCGAGTTCGACCCGGCCACGCGCCGCCTCTTCCGCGCCACGATCGACTGGTTTGAGGCCAAGGGCAAGGCCGACCTGACCTCCGAGGTGCGCACCGACGTCTGGTACGCCGACTTCATCGCGTTCCTGGGCCGGGAGCGCGCGTTCGCGACGCTGCTGACCCCCGCGCGCGACGGCGGCGACGACCCCGACAAGCGCTGGGACACCGCGCGCAACGCGGCGTTCAACGAGATCCTCGGGTTCTACGGGTTGTCGTACTGGTACGCCTGGCAGGTCACGATCCTCGGGCTCGGCCCGATCTGGCAGAGCGACAACGGTGCCGCGCGCCAGCGTGCCGCGGCGCTACTTGACCAGGGCGCGGTCTTCGCCTTCGGCCTCTCCGAGCGCGATCACGGAGCTGACATCTACTCCACCGACATGGTGCTCGAGCCCCAAGCCGACGGTGGCTTCACCGCCAACGGCGGCAAGTACTACATCGGCAACGGCAACGTGGCGGGAATGGTGTCGGTCTTCGGCCGCCGCGCCGACGTCGAGGGCTCCGAGGGCTATGTCTTCTTCGCGGCCGACAGCAAGCACCCCAACTACAAGCTGCGCTCCAACGTCGTACACGGTCAGCTGTACGTCAGCGCGTTCGACCTGGAGGACTACCCCGTCACGCCCAGCGACGTCCTGCACACCGGCACGGCCGCGTTCGAGGCGGCGCTCAACACCATCAACGTGGGCAAGTTCAACTTGGGGTTCTGCTCGCTGGGCAT
The DNA here is from genome assembly GCF_035996765.1 of Baekduia sp. Lineage (NCBI taxonomy): Bacteria > Bacillati > Actinomycetota > Thermoleophilia > Solirubrobacterales > Baekduiaceae > Baekduia > Baekduia sp. Next base: position 31,081 of record NZ_DASYJG010000035.1, on the reverse strand, counting down.
GGCCGAGCACTGCTTCTACGAGACGGTCACCCAGGCTGAGGGCCGCGTCCTGTTCGGCAAGCGCGTGACCGAGTTCGGGCAGGTGCGCCGCATCCTCAGCGAGGCCTACGTCCGGCTGCTGGCCGGCAAGCTCTACGGGGCGCGCGCGGTCGACTACGTGCGCAGCGCCAGCCGCGAGGACCGGCGCTACCTGCTGTTCACGCCGATCACCAAGATGCAGGTCACGACCGAGGGCGAGCGCATCGTGCGGCTGCTGGCCGAGGTGATCTCGGCCAAGGGCTTCGAGCGTGACAGCTTCTTCGAGAGCGCCAAGAACATCATCGACGGGCTCCCGAAGCTCGAGGGGACCGTCCACGTCAACCGCGCGCTGACGCTGAAGTTCCTGCCCGGCTACCTGTTCGGGACCGCGCCCGTCGACGCCCCCGAGCAGCGCCTCGATGCGACCGACGACGCGTTCCTCTTCGACCAGGGCCCGACGCGCGGCCTGGCGAGGATCGCGTTCCCCGACTGGCGGCCCGTCTTCGACGCCTTCGCCGGCGTGCCGAACGTCGCGCGCTTCCGCGAGCAGGCCGACGCGCTGGTGGCCATGATCGGCGACGCCGCGCTCACGCCCGACCAGATGACCGCCGACCTCGACTTCCAGCAGTCGATGGCGCAGCTGTTCACGCTGATCCCCTACGCCCAGCTGATCCTCGAGCAAGCGCAGCTCGACGACACCCCGCAGGACATCGTCGACACGATCTTCGAGACGCTCGTGCGCGACTTCTCGGCGACCGCCGTGGAGCTGCACGGCAAGGCGTCGTCGACCGCCGACCAGCAGGCGTGGGCGATCGGGAGCATCCGCAAGCCCGTGGTCGACGAAGGGCGCAGCGCCCGGATCTATGAAGAGGTCCGCGCGTTGGCGGGCGCGTACGTGATGCCCGGCTGAGGGCTGCCGAGAAGGGCGCGCTCGCACGCCGCGGAGCGCGGCAGAAACCTGCCCTTGTGTCCTCCCGCGCGGTCCATCACGATGGGCCCGATGAGGCCAAACGCGTGACGTTCCGACGATCGATCTGCGTCGCGCTCGCCCTCATCTCGCTCCCCGCCCACGCGGCGACCGCCTCCGCCGCCGCCAAGAAGCGCCCCGACCTCGCGCTCAAAGGGCCAAGTGCCGGCCTGACGTCCGTCAGCCCGGCGCGGCCGCTCAGCCTCGCCGTCACGGTGACCAATCGGGGTCGCGCCACCGCAAAGGCCTCGTCACTGCGCGGCTACCTTGCTCGCCGCCCCCAACGCGGCGCGACCGATGTGCGGCTGCTCGGCAAGCTCCCCGTGCGCACGTTGCGGCCCGGTCGGCGCCTCACCATCCGTGGCACCGTGATGGTCCCCGCCACCACGAAGGTCGGCACGTACCGCCTGATCCTCTGTGCCGACGACGAGCGCAAGGTCCGGGAGAGCAACGAGCGCAACAACTGCGTGGCCATGGCGGGCACCATCGTCGTCGCGACCGCCGGCGCCACGACCATCGGCGGAGGGCTGCCGAGCGGCGTGCCCAGCGCCCCTACGGATCTGACCACCCCGCCCGGTCCCACGCCGCCCGGTCCAACCCCGCCCGGTCCGACGCCGCCCGGCCCCACGCCGCCGGATCCGACGCCGCCCGAGCCCGTTCTGCCCGGCTCCGACGACCCGGTTCCCCCGGCGCCCGACGCCCCGGCCGCAACGCCGCTGTCAGCGACGGCGCCCACCTCGTTCGCGGGTGAGACGAAGTTCCTCTACCAGGGCGCCGGCGCCGTGCAGACCGGCGTCGACCCGCAGGCGATCACCGCAGGCCGCGCCGGGGTCCTGCGCGGTCGGGTACTTCAGGGCGACGGCTCGCCGCTGCCCAGCGTCCGGGTGACCGTCGAGGGGCATCCGGAGCTCGGCTCGACCGTCACGCGCACCGACGGCCACTACGACCTCGCACTCAACAGCGGGGAGCACGTCACGCTGCACTTCGAGCGCCCGACCTACCTGCCCGTCGACCGCCCGGCGGACCCGCCGCTGCGCGATTACGACATGGTCGACGACGTCGTCATGCGCCGCTTCGACGAGAAGGAGACGCCGGTCACCACCGGGGCCGGCGCCGCGCAAGTCGCCGTTTCCAGCACGACGACCGACGCGTCGGGCAGCCGCCGCGCGAACCTCATCTTCCTGCCCGACACCCACGCGACGATGCGCCTCGCCAACGGCTCGACGCAGGCGCTGCCCACGACCATGCACGTGCGCGCGACGGAGTACACCGTCGGCGACCGCGGGCCCGACGCGATGCCCGGCGCCCTGCCGCCCACCTCGGGCTACACCTACGCGGCCGACTACACGGTCGACGAGGCGGTGGAGGCCGGTGCCACCCGCGTCGACTTCGACAAGCCCGTCGTCGTCTACACCGACAACTTCATCGGCATGCCCGTCGGGACGGCGGTGCCGCTCGGCTCCTACGACACCACGACCGACAGCTGGCGGCCCGAGGCCAACGGCCGCGTGCTGAAGATCACGGCCATCCAGGACGGCATGGCCCAGGTCGACGTCGATGGCGACGGCACCGCCGACTCCGGCGCGACGACCGACGCGCTGGGCATCACGACCGCCGAGCGCCAGCAGCTCGCCGGGCTCTACGAGGCGGGCACCAGCCTCTGGCGCGCCTCGGTGTCGCACTTCACCCCGTGGGACCACAACTGGCCCTACGGCCCGCCGGACGATGCCGACCCGCCGAACCCGCCCAAGCCGCCCAAGCCCGACGACCCCCGTGACCCGAAGGACCCGCGCGACCCGTGCCAGGAGCCCACGGGCTCCTCGGTCGAGTGCGACACGCGCGCGCTGCGCGAGTCGCTGCCGGTCGCCGGCACGCCCTACCGGTTGAGCTACAACAGCGACCGCTCGAGCGCGCGCGACGAGCACGCGGTCGACATCGACCTCACCGGGGCGACGGTGCCCGCCTCGCTGGCCCGGGTGGAGCTGAAGGTGAAGGTCGCGGGGCGCGAGACGATCGAGTCGTTTGCCCCCGCGCCCAACCTGACGCATCGCTTCGTCTGGGACGGACGCGACGCCTACGGGCGCCTGCTGCTCCATCGCGTCCACGCCTACGTCGAGATCTCCTTCGTCTACCCCGCCCTGTACCGCACGGCCGGGCAGAACCAGGCCGCCTTCGCGAAGCTCGGCGACGCGCTGACGGCCGTGCCCGCCCGCCAAGAGATGTACGTCACCCAGCGTTTCAACCTCGAGCTGGGACGCTCCGCCCTGCCGCCGGCCGGGCTCGGCGGGTGGACCCTCAGCCCGCACCACGCCCTCGACCCCATCGGCCAGGTCGCCGAGCTGGGCACGGGCGACCGCGAGGTCGCGCCGGTCGCGGCCGTCTCGCAGCTGCTGGCCGATCCCTTCGGCGAGATCACCTATCCCGACCGGCGCAAGATCGGCCAGCCCGCCTGGCAGCCCGACGGGAGCGTCTGGTTCCCCGACGTCCTCACGCGAGCGGGGTCCGACAACGTCTCGGTCCTGCGCATCCGCCGGCACGCGCCCGACGGCACGCTCAGCACGATCGCCACCTTCCCCGAGGCGCCGACCGGCCAGCGTTACAGCCCGGTCCAAATGGTGCGCGCGCCCGACGGCGGCGTCTGGGTCCTGGCGACCATCGACGCTTCCACCCCACCCAACGGCAACCCGGGCGGCGTCATCTGGCACGTGTCGCCCGCCGGGACGATCACCCAGGTCACCGCCGGCTCGGCCTTCACCGCCGACGACCGCACCGATCCGGCCGGCGCAGCGGGCGACGGCATGCCGGCCCACGACGTCGTGCTCGACCGGCCCCAATTCCTGGCCACCGGGCCCGACGGCACGCTGTACATCCTGGAGCCCGGAGACCTCACGACGCAGCCCAACCGCATCCAGCGGATCCGCCCCGACGGCATGTTGGACACGATCTTCACCGGCGGGCCCGACTACCACCTGATGGAGAGCTTCGCCGTCGCCCCCGACGGAAGCATCGTCTTCGAGCACATCGACTTCGGCGGGCGCAAGATCAAGCGCCTGCTCCCCAGCGGCGAGATCATCACCTTGCTCGGTGCCGGCAACCAGACGTGCTGCACGAGCGGCCAGCTCGCCAACCAGGTGGCCTACGGCTACTACGGGCCCGTTGCCGTGCTGCCCAACGGCGACGTCGTCTTCAACACGGGGAACTCGGTGGCCGAGATCCTGGGTGATGGCACGCTCGCCATCATCGGCGGCACCGCCGGCGACGGCAACCCGGACCGGACGACCGCCGCCGAGGCGGCAGCATCGGTGCCGCTCCAGGACATCGACGGCACGGGCTACGGGATCGCGGCCGACGGGCGGATCGCGATCTCCACCTACAACTCGGGCCTGCGGACGATCGAGCCCGGGCTCGCGGGCTACTCGTTCTCCGGCTACCCGCTGCCGTCCCCCGACGGCAGCCAGGTGTACGAGTTCGACGCCGCCGGACGCCACCAGCGGACCGTCGACGCGCTGACCGGCGTCACGCTCGAGACCTTCGGCTACGACACGGCCGGCCGCCTGGCCTCCGTCACCGACCGCGACGGCCGTGTGACGTCGATCGAGCGCAACGGCGCGGGTGATCCGACCGCGATCGTCGCGCCCGGCGGCGATCGCACCGAGCTGGCGGTCAGCGCCGGCGGCGACCTGACATCCGTCAAGCGCCCGGGCGTCGCGGCGACCGAGCTGCGCTACGGCACCGGCGGCCTGCTGACGGGCGAGACCGACGCAACCGGCGGCGTGCACACGTTCGCCTACGACGCCGACGGCCACGTCACCTCCGACACCGACCCCGACGGCGTCACGACGACCGTCACCCACGCGACGCAACCGGCCGGCGAAGCGGTGACCCTCACGTCCCCGCTCGGCCATGCCTCGACCTATCTCAACGGCGGCGACGCGGCCGGTGGATGGACCCGGACGAGCACCGATCCGGCCGGGGCCCAGACCGTCGCCAAGGTCGCGCCGGACGGCACCCAGTCCGCGACGCTGGCCGACGGGCGGGTCACGTCGGCGACGCCGGGTCCGGACCCCCGTTTCGGCGCGCTGCTGCCAATCCCGGCCAAGACCACCGTCCAGGAGCCGTCAGGCCTGACGTTCTCGGGCACCACCAAGCGCACCACGACGCTGACCGACCCCATCGACCTGTTCTCGGTCGACCAGCTCGTCGACACGTTCCGCGCCGGCAACTCCGCCAACACGGTGCGGACCTACGACGGCTCCGCGCACACGGTGACCGTCGCCGAGGGCGGCGGCGCGCGGCGCGCGATCAAGACGCTCGACACGAAGGCCCGCACGACGAAGCTCTCCACCGACGCCGCGGCCACCGACCGCACGTTCACCTATGACTCGCACGGCCGCGTGACCGACATTCAGCAGGGCGCCGCGGACGACACCTACACCTACGACGCACGGGACCGGCTCACGAGCGCGACCGACGCGCTCAGCCACGCCACGACGTTCACGACCGACACGACAGGTCGCACCGCCTCCACGACGCTGCCGGGCGGCCAGACCTACGGCTTCGAGCACGACGGGCTGGATCGGCTGACGCAGGTCACCATGCCGGGCGGCGCGGAGCACGTCCTGACCTACACCGCGGCCGGCCGCCCCAAGGCCTACAAGCCGCCCGGCAGCGGCAGCGGCTACGTCATCGCTCACGACGCCGACGGACAGCCGACGAGCACGACGCTCCCGGGCGGCCGCGTCGAGCAGCTCGGCCGCGACGCCGGTGGCCGGGTCACGTCGATCACCTACCACGAGGCGACCGTCGGGATCGGCTACGTCGGCGCCGACTCCCGGATGGGCACGCTGACGCGCACGCCGTCGGGCGGCGGCACGGCGGCGACGCTCGCGCTCGGCTACGACGGCGACCTGCTCACCTCGATCGCCGGCAGCGGCACGGCGAGTGGGCGGTATGACCTCGGCTACGACGCCAACTTCCGGCTCACGTCGTCCAAGCTCACGGTCGGCGCCGACGAGCGCACCACGACCGCGTCCTACGATTCCGACGACCGGCTCGTCTCCTGGGGCCCGTTCTCGTTCACGCGCAACGGCCCGCGCGGCTCGGTCTCGGCGATCAGCGGCGGCCCGCTGTCGGTGTCGCAGACCTGGGACGGCCTCAGCCGCGTCGCGAGCCGGCAGGACACCGTCAACGGCACGGCGGCTTACGGCATGGCGCTCACCCGCGACGCGGCCGGGCACATCACCCAGAAGGTCGAGACCGCGGGCGGGGCCGCACACACGTTCACCTACACCTACGACGCCGACGGCCGCGTCGTCGATGTCGCGCGCGACGCCACGGCCACCGAGCACTACACCTACGACGCGGACGGCAACCGCCTCCTCAGCACGATCGGCGCGACGACCAAGACGGCGACGGTCGACCCGGCGACGGGCCGGATCACCGCGCTGGCGACCGCCGGCGGCGCCAGCGTCCCGTACACCGTCGACACCGACGGCTTTCTGACCGCGCGCGGCAGCGACTCCTTCACCTACTCCGCCCGCGGCGAGCTGCTCTCGGCGACCGCCGGCGCCACGACGCGCACCTACCGCTACGACGCCTTCGGCCGCCGGATCGCGATGGTCGCGGGCGCCAACACCACCCACTACCTCTACGGCAACCCCGACCAGCAGCTGCAGGTCACGGGTGTCATCGAGCCCGACGGCACGGTCACGAGCCTGGACTACACCGAGGCCGGGACGCTGTTCTCCTTCCTGCGCGGATCCACCCGGTACTACGTGTCGTCCGACCAGGTCGGCTCGCCGCGCGTCGTGACCGATGCCGCCGGGGCGGTCGTCAAGGCCATCACCTACAGCGCCTACGGTCAGGTCCTGGCCGACTCGGCACCGTCGTTCGACCTGCCGCTGGGCTACGCCGGCGCCCTGCCCGACGACGGCACCGGGCTGCTGCACATGGGCCTGCGCGACTACGAGCCCGCAACGGGCCGCTTCACCAGCCGCGACCCCAACGGCCTCGGCGGCGGCGACGCCAACCTCTTCGACTACGTCGGGGGCGATCCCGTCCAGCTCTCCGATCCGCTCGGGCTCGTCAGCGCCGGCGCGACGCTCTGCGAGGGCCTCTGCGTCGGCATGAAGTGGTCGATCACCGACAAGGGCTTCTCGGCCTGCGTCGAGGGCGGCTTCGGCGAGGGCATCGACATCGAGATCACCCCCGACGGCAAGCTCGACGACAACAAGGCCTACCTCAAGGGCTCGGCCGAGCTCAACATCGGGCCGCTGGCCCAATACGAGCTGTCCGAGGAGGTCTCCTCTGACGGCCACTGCCGCAAGGCCATGCACAACCACAAGGCCTGCGTGGTCGGCTCCTGCATCGACAAGGAGGACGGCATCAAGGTCGACCCGGGCAAGATGGCCGACGCGTTCAAGGCCAAGGGCCTAGGCCTCGAGGGCAAGTTCGTCGGCGGGGTCTGCCAGAACATCCTCTGGTAAGTCACAGATCGAGCACGACATCGCCGCGTGGCTGCGAGCAGCAGATGAGGGCGCTTCCATCGGCAGGGGCTTCGACAGGGTCGGGGCTGTAGGCGAGGTTGCCGGCGATGAGGGTCGTCTCGCAGTTGTGGCAGACACCGGTACGGCACGACCAGCGGACAGGGACGTCGCAGGCTTCGGCAAGCTCGAGCAGGCTGGCGTACTCACTGCTCCACGGGATGGCGAGGTTGCTGCGGGAGAACTCGATCGTCGGGCCGTTTCCGGGCGTGCCGGCCGGTGGGTGCGGCGCCCGCACCGGCGTCGCTGCGATGCCCGGCGTCAGACCGGGAGCGGGCCCGAAGGGCTCGGTGTGGATCCGTGATCCATCGATCCCGATTGCCGCAAGGCCGCCGCTGATCTCATCCATGAACGGTGTCGGCCCGCACACGTACGCCTCGGCATGGCGAGGTAGTGCGAGCCCGGCAAGCACTGACGCGGTCAGACGGCCCGCGCCCTCGTAATCACGGCCTTCGACGTCGTTCGAACCGGGACGGCTGTAATACACGTGGGCGGAGGCATTCGGAAGCTCGGCGAGGAGCGCCGTCACCTCGACGGCGAACGGGTGATCGCGGCTGCTGCGCGCGCCGTGCAGCCACCAGATCTCCCGATCGGACTGCCCCTGTGCCAGCGCCTGGAGCATGGCGATGACCGGGGTGGCGCCGATTCCGGCGCTGATCAACAGCACGGGTGCATCCGTCGGGTCGAGGATGAAGGTGCCGCGCGGTGCTGCGATGTCGAGGTGGTCGCCGACGACGAGCCGGGTGTGCAGATAGCCGCTGGCGGCACCATCGTGCTCGCGCTTGACGGCGATCCGGTAGAAGCCCCCGCCGGGCGGCCCGGAGAGCGAGTAGTTGCGCAGCAGCGACCGCTGGTCCTTGTCGCGCGGGACTCGCAGCGTGAGGTACTGACCTGGGCGAGCGGCCGGCAACGGTGCGCCCTCGGGGTCTTCGAGGCGGATCGCGATCACCGAGTCGCTTTCGCGGGTGATCGCGGTGACGGCCAGCGGACGGAAGCCGGGCCAGGCGGGAGGTGGGCTCGTCACCGCGAGGCCGGCGTTGCCGCTGCCCTGCCCTTCCTCCAACAGCGCGCGGAACGAGGCCTGCCATCCAGGGCTGAGGGCCGGGATCCGGACCGCTCGGAGCAGTTGCCGGCGCGTGTGCCCGGGGAGGTACAGCAGCGCGTCGGCGTCGGCGACGGTCATCTCCTCCGGGCCGGACGTGAGCTTGACGATCGCGTCTCCCGCCTGAACGTCGCCCTCCGCGAGCACCCGGAAGTAGAAGCCCGGGCGGTGGTGTGAGACGAGCAACGCGGGGATGCGCGGGTCGTTCATGCGGATCCCGACGCGGTAGCAGGTCACGCGGGGCTGCGTGACCTCGAAGACGGCGGTGCCGATCTGGTAGCGGTCCCCGATGCAGACCTCGTCGTCGCCGAGCCCTTCGACGGTGAAGTTCTCGCCGAACTGCCCGTAGACGAAGTCGTCGCGTCCGAGCTCGCGTTCCCAGTACCTATAGGAGTCGATCTGGTAGACGAACACGGCGCGCTGCTCGCCACCGTGCCCCGCGCGGTCGCCCTGACCGTCGCCGTCGACGTTGAGCTTGCCCACGCGGCGAGGGCCCATGACGGGGTCCTTGAAGACGCCGGTGAAGACCGTCCTGCCGTGCCAGGACACGTCTCTCGGCATGCCGACGTTGACCGACAACAACGTGCCCTGAGGGCCGCCGGCCTGGCGTGGATCGGCTTCGGACAGTCCCGAGCCCGACATCGTCGGCGCAGTATCTCGCAAGCGACAAGCAGCGCTCGACCGCGCCGCCCGAAGCCGTTCGGGCGCGTGGCCAAGCGCTGCTACGAGCCGTGCCTACCGGCCGCGCTTCTTCGGGATCGCCTGGCCCGAGAGGCGGACCGCCAGGCCGGGCTGAGCGCCGTCGTTGCGGCGAACGGTCATCAGGCCCGCGTACCGCCCCGGCTTGGTGGGCCGGAACTCCACCTTGATGGTCTTGGACTCTCCGGGACGCACCGTGAACGCGATGCCCGCGGGGCCAGCACCGACAAGGGCGAAGCCCGCGCCCGACACGGCGACGACGCCGCGCACCGTCCCCGCCGACTTCCCGCCGGTGTTGCGCACCACGATCGACGCGCGTCCCCGGTCTCCGACGCGGATCGTCTGGAAGGAGAGCTGGCCCGGGTTGACGGTCAGCTTTGCGGGGTTCGGCGGCGGCGGTGCCGCAGCCACGGTCACCAGGCCGGCGTCCGCCGTTGCGCTCTGCCCGATGTCGTCGAGCGCGGTCACCTCGATCGCATACTGCGCGGCGGTCGCGGCGGTGTTCACCGGCGCTGTGAAGGTGCCTTCGAACTGGCTGGAGCTGATGCCCCCGAGCGGCACGTTGGTCGTGCTCCCGTCGGGCCCGGTGATCGTCGCGTAGACCTCGGAGATCGCCCGGTCATCCGTCGCGGTCACCCGGATCGTCGAGGCTCCGCCACCGCTGGGCAGGCTGGTCGGCGTCACCAGGGGATCGGCCACGATGGGGCGCTCGTCGAACTGCGGGGCCGCGTCGACGCTGATCCCGCCGCCCTCAGCCGAGGTGCTGTTCCCGTTGATGTCGATCGCCTGGACGAGGATCGAGTAGTTCACCTGCGAGTCGGTGAAGTTCGCCGGGATGGTGAGCGAGCCGCTGTAGGTCTGCCCGACCCCCGTGAAGGCCATCAGCACGATCTCGGGGCCGCCGAACGGCCCGGTGATCTGGGCCTGCACGTCCGAGACGCCGCCGCCCTCGTCGCTGGCGTCCGCGAAGATCGTGACGAGGCCACCCTCGGCGGGGAGGCTGCTCGGCGACGCCGTGACATTGGTGACGACCGGCGGCGTGTCGATGGCCTCCTGAGCGCCCGCACCGGCGGGCGACAGCGCCAGCGGCACGAGGACCGTGAGAAGCACCCCGGCCAGGCGCCAGCGCTTGAGGCCGTTCATCGTCGATTGCAGCATCTCTCTCCTCTTCGGCGGCGTGGAGCTGGCTGCTCCGGGGGCGCGGCACCTTCGGTGCGGGACCACCCAACCAGAGTCGCTAGGGACAATCAACTATTGCGGGCGCGGCGAGCACTTCACGCAGTCGGGACAAGACGTGAAGGACGTCCCCTCTCCCGCTCATGCGGTCCGCAATGCCACGGTCGGGGGCATTCGTGACGCGCGCACGGCCGGCATCAGGCCGGCGAACGCGCCGATCAGGATGGCCGAGGCGATGCCGCCCGACCACGCCTCGCTGGGGATCACGACGGCCCAGCTCTTTGAGCTGGCGTACACGGCTGTTGCCGCGACGCCGGCCAGCACCCCGACGATGCCGCCGATGACGGCGAGCAGGATCGACTCAGCGAGAAACTGCGTCCGGATCTGGCTCTTGGTCGCGCCGAGGGCGCGGCGCAGGCCGATCTCCGAGCGGCGTTCGAGCACCGAGATGATCATGATGTTGGCGACGCCGACGGCGCCGACGATCAGCGCCACGACGCCGAGTCCGAGGAAGAGGCTGTCGAACGCTCCGGCCGCGGCGGCTCGAGCGGTGAGCACGTCGGAGGGCTGGCTGACGTTCACCTCGTTGGGCGCCTCGGGGTTGGCGGTCTGCGCGAGCAGCGACTGCACTTCTGCCTCGTGACCGGTTGCGGTGCGCACGTAGATCGAGCTCGGTGGACCGGCCCGCCCCGCGCCGCCAACGATGCCGAGGTAGCCGAGATAGGTCTGGGCGGCCGGGTAGCCGACCAGGGCGCTGGCGTCGATGTCGGTCGCCAGCTGCGAGGACTTCAGGATGCCCGCGACGTTGAACCACTGGCCGCCCAGCCAGATCCGCTGATCGGGATAGACGCGGTCGATGCCCAGCTGCTGCGCGGCAGCCGAGCCGAGCACCGCGACCGGCTCGCGCGCCGTGCCCGCGTTGAGCCACGCGCCGCGGGCGATGCCGGTGTTGAGCACCGATAGGAGGTTCAGGCTGGTGGCCCGCACCTGAAGGCCACCGGTCGCTCCCACCGGGATCATCGCGTTGCGGTAGACCTTCTCGTCCTTCAGCAGGCCGGTGTGCGCCAGCAGCTGGACGTCGTCTAGCAGCGTGATCCGCCCGGGCGCTTCGAGAGGCAGCTTCGCCGGCCCCCCGGTGAGGCTCTGTCCGGCCTCGACGGTCAGCAGGTTCGTGCCGAGCCGGTCGATCTCCGCAAGGAGCCCGGCCTGTGAGGACGCTGACAACCCGAGGACCGCCACGATCGCCGCCGTGCCAATCGCGATCCCGAGCGCCGACAGCGCGGCGCGCAGCGGCCGGGCGCGCAGCCCGACGCTGGCAACCCGCAGCCCGTCCCGCAGCGCCAACCGTCCGGCCGTCGCGCTCATGCCGTGGCCTCGACGTCGGAGACCACTTGGCCGTCGAGCATCCGGATCTGGCGCGGCAGCTGATCGGCGAGGCCCGCGTCGTGCGTGATCATGATGATCGTGGCGCCGCCGGCGTTGAGCTCGCGGATGAGCTCCATGATCGACGCGCCGGTGGTGCTGTCGAGGTTGCCGGTCGGCTCGTCGGCGAGCACGATCGCGGGACGACCGACGAGGGCCCGGGCGATCGCAACCCGCTGGCGCTCGCCTCCGGAGAGCTTGGTGGGCTTGAAGGTCGAGCGCGCGGCGAGGCCGACGCGTTCGAGCGCCTCATCCGCGCGCCGGTGCCGCTCGGCAGCCGACACGCCGGCGTAGAGCAACCCGTCGGCCACGTTCTCCCGCGCCGTGGCGTGTTCGGCCAGGAAGAACTGCTGGAAGACGAAGCCGATCTGCCGCGCCCGCAGCTGCGAAAGCTCCCGGTCGCTCAGCCGCGCCGCGTCAACGCCACCGATCCGGACAACGCCGCTACTGGGTCGCTCGAGTGTTCCCATGATGTGCAGGAGCGTGGACTTGCCCGACCCGGACGGCCCGACGATCGCCACCAGTTCACCGCGCTGCACGGAGAACGACACCCTGCGCAGGGCGAGCACGGGCGGCTGCTCACCGTAGACCTTGGTCACGGCGTCCAGTTCCAGAACCGCTTCGCCGCTCACAGCGACGGCACCATCACGCGGTCGCCTTCGCGCAGGTCGCCCTCGACCTGGACGCGCCCGCCGGCGGTGTCGAACAAGCCGACTTTCACCGCGACCAACGCGCGTCGCTCCCCGGCGCGCACCACCTCGACCGCGAACCCGCCGCCGGATTTGCCGACCAGCGCCGTGACCGGAACGCTCAGGGCGTCGTCCACGCCCTTGGTGGTGATCTTGACCTGAACCGGGGCGCGGTCGAGCCCGCGTGCCTTGCGTGGCTTATCGAGGCTGATGGAGGTGGGGATGGTCGCGTCCGCGGCGCTGCCGTCCTGTCTAGCCGGGGCTTGGGCGACCCGTCCGAAGCCGACGACCCTGCCCGTGACCGTCGTGTTGCCCGGCAGCGTGATCTGCGCCCGATCGCCCCTCTTGACCTGACCCTGCTGTGACGGATCGAGATCGACCTGCACGTGCAGCGCGTCGGACGTGACGCTCAGGACTTGCGCACCCCGCCGGGCGGCCCCACCGGGCTGACCGCTGACCTTGGCGATCCGCACCGGTTCGGGCAGGAAGACCGCGTCGCCCAGAACGAGCGAGCCGTCCACGTGAGCGCCCCTTTGGCGCTGGAACGCCTCGAGCGCCTTCTCGGTCTCCGTGGTGAACGCTTCACCGGCGCCGCGCACGTGCAGGTTGCGGTTGAGCTGCCGGACGTCCTGGCCCGTATCGCCGATCTGGAGCGCGCGGTAGGCCGGGACCGTGCCGCACAACAGCAGCACCGGCTTGTCGTCGACCCGATAGAGCACGCCGCCGCAGTCGACCTTGTCCCCGGTCTCGGGCAGCTTGGTGTATACGCTGTTATCCTGATTGATCACGACATACGGGGAGCCGTCCGGTCGCGCCCGGTAGGTCAGGGTCCCGTCCTGGGAGACGGCGGCCGAGAGCCTCCCGCGTTTCACCTGCGCGGTGCTCACCGGCGACGCCTGTGGGGCCGAGGTGGTGTGATCACGGCCGGAAAGCGCGACCGCACCGCCAGTGACAGTCAGGGCGATGAGGACGGCCGCGGCGGCCAGCACCCACGTCTTGCGCTTCACGGGCCCGTCACTGCCTCTCCCATGACGCCGCGGCACTTCTGCATCGCGGCGTTGAGCACGCTCATGCCACCGCTGCGGTCGGTAGATGGGATGCGCCTCGTGTCGACGAGGGGCTCGCCCTTGGCGGGGTCCGGAAAGTCCTTGACGCCGTTGTCGCGAACGCACTGGGCGAACCTGAGGGCACTGTCCTGCTCGCGGGCGCTCCGCTTACGGCCCGTGAACCCTGGTGGCTCCAGGTCCTTGCACACGCCGATGGCCTTCTTGAACACCGCGCTGTTCGTGTCCAGGGACGAGCCATTTGCCACCCCATCGATGGTCAACTCGCCCGACGCGTCCGGGTCCGGGAACGCGCTGACACCGTTGTCACGCACGCACTCCGCGAACTTCACCGCCTTCTCGCGGGCGGTGGTCGCGGTGCCGGAGCTGCTGGTGGTGCCGATCTCGGAAGGTGCGTTCGAACCACAGCCCGCGCTGATCAGGCTGGTTAGGGCGACCAGCCCGAGGGCGGCCAACGATCGTCGTCTACTGCTCATATTTGCTCCATATACGTGAAGTCGCGTTGACTGCTGTTCGTTGCGGACGCTCGCTCATCACCGCTGCATCCTTGGATCCTGCGTGGGGTCGGAGTACGTAGGAGGGCAACCGTGATTGACAGCGTCGGGGCGCAGCTCGTAGTGCCAGGGCTCGTTGCCGTAGACCTGGCACAACCCGTATGCGGCGCCGTGCTCGGACAGCCACGCCGCGCCGTCGCGCCCGAGGTCAACCGCGTGCCCCGACACGTGCGCAGACGTGCTGGGGGTGGCCACCCACCGGGAGGCTTCCGCCTCTGAGCCGTACTTCGCGATCGCATCCTGGAGCAGGCGCTCCTGGTACTCCGGGGAACGCCAACCGCTGTCGACGACGAACGCGACGCCGTCAGCCTTGGCATCGGCGGCCGCTCGGCGCAAAGCACCGAGGAGCGCGGGATCCAGCTTGGCCACGCCCGGGATCGCGTCATCGAACACCGTCACGTCGTCGGGAACGGCACCGCCGGCCTCCCCCAGCGCATCTCGCTGCTCGTGGCGAGAGCGGTCGACGGGAGGGGCGGCCGCCGAGGGCGCGCGCGGCGCGGCGCGCGAGGGCATCGCGGCGGCCGAGGGCATCGCGGCGGCCGAGCGCGCCGTGAAAGACGACGGCGTCGTCGTCGAGGACGACGACTCCAGCGACTTGGAGCCGAGAGCTGCGGCGATCGCCACGATGGCGACGACCGCGCCAGCGGCGCCACGCCGGCGCATCCGGGTCCGCTGGCTCGTCGCTCGTGCCGGCCTGCTGGGGGTCACGCCGCCATTGAAGGCAGCGCGGTGTTGCCGGCACGTATGCGATTTTCGATACGCCGACGATATGCGCCAGCTCGTAGCCTCAGAGCATGCGCGTGTTGCTCGTCGAGGACGAGCCCTATATGGCGGAGGCCATCCGCGATGGCCTCCGGCTGGAAGCGATCGCGGCCGACATCGCCGGTGACGGCGACACCGCCATGGAGCTGCTGGCGGTCAACACCTATGACATCGCCGTCCTCGACCGCGACATCCCCGGCCCCTCCGGTGACGAGATCGCCAAGCGCATCGTCGCCTCCGGCAGCGGCATGCCGATCCTCATGCTCACCGCTGCCGACCGGCTCGACGACAAGACGACCGGGTTCGGGCTCGGCGCCGACGACTACCTCACCAAGCCCTTCGAGCTCCAGGAGCTCGTGCTCCGGCTCAGGGCGCTCGACCGCCGACGTGCACACAACAGGCCGCCCGTGCAAGAGATCGCCGGTCTGCGCCTGGATCCGTTCCGCCGAGAGGTCTATCGCGACGACCGCTACGTCGCGCTGACCAGAAAGCAGTTCGCCGTGCTCGAGGTCCTCGTCGCTGCCGAAGGCGGCGTCGTCAGCGCCGAAGAGCTCCTGAAACGGGCGTGGGATCAGAACGCGGACCCGTTCACCAATGCGGTGCGCATCACCGTCTCGGCACTGCGCAAACGGCTCGGCGAGCCCTGGGTCATCGCCACCGTGTCGGGCGCCGGCTACCGCATCAGCACGCAACCAGACGCCAGGCCCGAGGGAGAAGACCGTGGATAGAGCCCCTGGTTTGAGCGTTCGCCTCAAGCTCACCCTCAGCTACGCCGGGTTCCTCATGCTCGCCGGCGTCCTGCTGCTCGCCGTCGTGTGGGTGTTCCTCCTGCGCTACGTCCCCGACCACACGGTCCTGGTGGGACCCGACGGCTTCATCCCCAGCCCCTCTCCCTCCCGCTCCGACCTCCAGCGCGCGTTCGCACCAAAGGTCGCCATCGCGCTGGCGTTCCTGCTGGTGTTCGGTCTCCTGGGAGGGTGGCTCCTCGCCGGCCAGATGCTCGCCCCGCTGGCTCGCATCGCCGACGCGACACGTCTGGCCGCAACCGGATCGCTCTCCCACCGTATCCGGCTGCAGGGCCGCAGCGATGAGTTCCGCGAGCTCTCCGACGCCTTCGACACCATGCTCGCGCGGCTCGAAGCACACGTCGCCGAACATCAGCGATTCGCCGCCAATGCCTCCCACGAGCTCCGCACGCCGCTGGCGGTCACGCAAACACTGCTCGACGTGGCCCGCAAGGATCCCAACCGCGACAACGGCGAGCTCGTCGAGCGCCTCCACGCCGTCAACGCCCGAGCGATCGACCTCACCGAAGCGCTGCTCCTGCTCAGCCGCGCTGACCAGCGGTCCTTCGTCCCCGAACACGTCGACCTGTCGCTCATCGCCGAAGAGACCACCGAGACGCTCCTGCCCTTCGCAGAGCAACGCGGCACCACCATCGAGACCTCCGGCGACGCGACCCCCGCCATCGGCTCACCCGCGCTCCTGCTGCAGATGGCGACCAACCTCGTGCACAACGCGATCGTCCACAACCTGCCCGACCAGGGCACCGTGTGGGTCGCGACCCACGCTCACCCCAAGAGCGTGGTGCTCACCGTCGAGAACACCGGCGAGAAGCTCACCCCACAGCTGGTCGCCACGCTCGCCGAGCCGTTTCGCCGTGGCTCGGAACGCATACGCACCGACCACGCGGGCGTCGGTCTCGGGCTGGCGATTGTCAAGAGCATTGTTCAGGCGCACGAGGGAACGCTGACGCTTGCCCCCAGGGCCGGTGGGGGGCTCTGCGTGACGGTGCAGCTGCCCGCCGCGCCACCGCTCACTGGCAGATGACGCCCATCAGCTGATCTTCTCCGCCAGCTCGACGATGATCCCCGCCGGGCCGCGCACGTAGCAGAGCTTGTAGCTGTTCTCGTAGTTCACCAACTCGCCGACCAGTTCGCCGCCATGCGCTCGGAGGTCGGCAAGAGATGACTCGATGTCGTCGACGACGAAGAGGATGTGGCGGATGCCCGGCGCGTTGGCCGGCGCGTTGGCCGGCGCCGGCCCGGTATCACCTTCGTAGGAGGGCGAGCGGTACTTAGCGAGCTCCACCTTGCCGTTGCCATCTGGGGTCCGCAGGATCACGATGTCGGCCCGCACGCCCTCGAGCCCGTTGATGCGGTCCACCAAGTCGCCCTCGACGGACGTCTCGCCCTCCAGCTCGAGCCCGAGTGCGACGAAGAACGCGGTCGCCGCCGCGAGGTCGTCCACGACGATGCCGATGTGCTCCAGGCGCAGGACGGTCATGAGCTTGATCTCCTAGTGTCGTGGCCGCGCCGCTCGCGGCCTCTCACATGATGAGCGGAGCCGGTCGGCCCTTCTCGACATGATCCCGAAGTTCGTTGTGCTTGAGGATGTGTTGTGCGTTCTACCGACGTGGTGATCATCGGCGCAGGTGCCGCCGGCCTGATGTGTGCCCTGACCGCCGCCGCGCGCGGCCGCCACGTGCTGCTCATCGACCACTCCAACAAGGCGGGCAAGAAGATCCTCATGTCCGGCGGTGGCCGCTGCAACTTCACCAACATGTACACGGACCCGGCCAACTTCTTCTCGCAGAACCCGCACTTCTGCAAATCGGCCCTGGCCCGCTACACCCCGTGGGACTTCATCGCCCTGGTCAGCAAGCACGGCGTGCCCTACCACGAGAAGAAGCTCGGCCAGCTGTTCTGCGACAACAAGTCCAAGGACATCCTCAACATGCTCTTGGAGGAATGCCGACGAGCTGGCGTCGAGCTGCACCTGAACACTACGGTGCACCAGATCGAGAAGACCGAGGCCGGTTACCTGCTGAGCACCGACCTGGGCCCTATCGCCTCGCCGTCGCTGGTGATCGCCACCGGCGGCCTGTCGATCCCGACGCTCGGCGCCACCGGCTTCGGCTACGAGATCGCTCGCCAGTTCGGCCACACCGTGCTAGCCACCCGCGCCGGCCTGGTGCCGTTTACCACCGACGGCCGGCTCAAGGAGCTGTGCACCGAGCTGTCGGGCACGTCGGTGGCCTGCCAGGTCAGCTGCAACGGTCAGAGCTTCCGCGAGAGCATCCTGTTCACCCACCGCGGCCTCAGCGGCCCGGCGATCCTGCAGATCTCCTCGTTCTGGCGCCCCGGCGATGCCGTGGAGATCAACCTGCTGCCCGATGACGACGCCCTGGAGTGGCTGCAAGGCCAGCAGTCCGCGCGCCCCAACAGCGAGCTGAAGACCCTGCTGGGCGAGGTCTTCACCAAGAAGATGGCGACGCTTCTGGCCGACAGCTGGTTCGCATCCAAGCCGCTGAAGCAGTACACCCCGGCCGAGCTGCGCGACATCGCCGGCAAGCTCGGCGCCTGGCAGGTGGTGCCGGCCGGCACCGAGGGCTACCGCACCGCCGAGGTCACCCTCGGCGGCGTCGACACCCGCGACATCTCGTCCAAGACGATGGAGTCGCGCAAGAGCCCGGGCCTGTACTTCATCGGCGAGGTCCTGGACGTCACCGGCCACTTGGGCGGCTTCAACTTCCAGTGGGCCTGGGCGTCGGGCTACGCGGCGGCGCAGTTCGTGTGACACCGACCCCTTCGGTGATCGCGACGCGCGCCCGCCCCTGGGCGCGGCGCCGTGCAGGCCGGTCAGCCGCGGGGAAGAGCGGCCTCGCCGCCGTCCAGCACCGCCGGCCCGAGTCCCTTGCGGGCCAAGGTGTCCAGAGCACGCCTGACCGACGCGCACTTGGTCTGCAGCTCCCTCAGGACCACGGCACGCTCGTCGCTGAACTCGGCCAGACGCGCATGTTCGGCGGTCAACGTGGCCTCCATCTCCAGCAGCATGGGCCACACGCGCCGACCCAGCGAGTGCTCATGGAGGTCCCGGCCGGCGTAGGCGAGGCCCTGGAGGAAGATGACCCGTTGCTCCACCGCCTCCGCCGATCCCGCGATGAGGCCGCGGAGGACGGCCGCTCCGCTCAAGCTGCTGAGCAGGCTGATCGTGCCGATCCCGCCGATCATGCCTCCGGGTCCCAGCGCGGCGAGGCCCGCGACGATCCCCGCGCCGCCGGCCAGCCCGGCCGGAGCGGCCGCGAGGGCGAGGTATGGCGCTACCACGACGGTCGCCACACCGGCCAACACCGCTGCGCGCCGGCGCCAGGCGACGGGAGCCCGGTGATCGTCCCGAGCCTCGTGCTCCGCACCCAGGACGCAGTCGGCGCGGGAGGCGAGGTGCCCGAGATCATGGGCGAACGCGCGAAGGGCGCTGCGTTCGGCCTCGTCCCCGTAGCTGATCGCGTACGGCGCGACGGGGTTCCCCATCGCCATCGCCAGGAGCATCTCCGTGGCCTCGTCGGGGGTGAACGTGCCGCGAAGGAGGTCGGAGTTGTCGTGGCTGAGCCGCGCGGCGACGGCGGCATCGTCCGGATGCTCGCGCAGACGGTCCGCGGTCTCGGAGAGGAGCAGTCGCCGAGCCTGCCCAAAGCGGATGCGCGCGTCGCCCATCGGCATGGCCTGCTCAAGCCGCAACGCGTACTGCGTGAGCGCCAGGACGTTCCGGGCTCCAGCCGAGAGCCTGACGTCGGTGGCCGTTCCCGGATTGACGCAGCGAGCGTCCTCGTCGAAGAGCCAGTTGACCGCCCGGGCGACGACCTCGTGGTCCAGATAGCTCGTGGCGGCATGGACCTTGTCGCGCGATAGCGGCGTCGAGATGTAGGTGTCGAGCACCTCGGGCAGGACCTGCCCCACTCCGCGGCCGCCCGTGATCGGGTCGTTCGTGCCCACGACGTTGACCCACGCCCCGACCCGCTCGAACGGGAACTGGTCTCGCGCCCGACGCAGGTGCTCGCGCAACCGGCGCAAGGACAGCGGGCTGCCGACCGAGAGCAGCAGTCGGAGCTCGATCTGCGGAGGAAGCGCGTACACGAGGTCAGCGGCCAGCACCGAGCCGAGGCTGTGCGCGATCAGGACCACCTCCCCGCGATCCGGAAGCTCGGGCAGCACGGCGCGCAGGCATGCGTTCCGCCGAGCCGAGCTGGCGCAGTACGCCTCGACCTCCGACAGGACCTGGCCGGCCACGAGCCCGCCTGCGATCTCGTGCGCCTCCTCGGGCATCGCGCGAAGCACGCCGGCCGCGCCCACGCCAGTCGCGGCGATCGTGCGCTCCAACGCGCTCGTGCGCAGGTAATACTCAGCGGCCGCCGCACGATGCTGCTCGTCGGTACCGCGCACGTAGGTCAGCGGCGCCGACCCGGGATCGACCTCCGGCTCGGGACCCGCGAGATGCTCTAGCCAAGAGGGCCCGATGGAGACGAAGCCGGCGCCTCGCAGGCTCCCTCGCCCGATGCGCGCGAGGCTGCCGTCCAGCGCCTCGAGCCAGCGCCCCTCGGGGTCGTCGTCGCGGATGCCGTGGAGGAAGACGACGGTCTTCGGCGGGGCGTCGGTCATCGGGGAGCAACCCTAACCGCTGACATGATCCTTCATCGTCCTCCCGTCCCTCCGGGGTCCTTCATCGGGGAGACAGGATTTGAACCTGCGACCGCCCGGCCCCCAGCCAGGGCAAGGGGGTTTCGCTCAGGCGGATTCCCTTTGTTTGTAAGGGTCGTGATCTGCGAGTTGCTGTGGGTGTCGCTCAATTTGGACCGCAAATTGGGACCGCAAGCGGAACGCCGCTCGAGTTACAGATAGGGCTCGCCCTAGTCGCGGCTAGGCGCTGGTCTGCTTAGTTGGCCGGCACGCGGGAGGACGAGACCACAGCGGCGTAAACGCCCAGCGCTTGACGCGCAGCCGCAAAGCCCCTCCTAACGGTTAGGGCTACAGAGCTTATAGTCCCGAAGGATGGTCCTTCGAAGGACATCTTTCTCGATGAACGTGCTGTTCGCCTGCGCTGCCCTAATGCTGCTGCTCGCCCGCGAACCCACTGCATTAGGGCAAACGTTGAGCCAGGCCCAGCCGAGCAGCGTGACCCGTCCCGGGTCCACGAGTGGCCCCACGTCCGCATCACCTCCAGTCACCCAGCAGCGCTCCGCGCGCACGTGCCCCGGCGGTGCGGAGTCGTTCTTGTTGACCCGCTCCCGAGCGATCTCTTCAATCGCCAAGGGCATTGGAACGACATCGACGACGCTCGAGCGGCTCAACCCGGGGCTGAGCGCGATCACGCTGCCGATCGAGGTTCGCGTGTGCCGGCCGAAGCACAAGGGGACCACGACGACCGGCTCCACGAAGACCGCGACCGCTCCCGCTCCCGCACCCGCCACGAACGCCGGCGGACGGATAACGGAGCCATCGTATCCATGGCGGGGGCTCCTCGCGGGGCTGACGGGAGCCGTCGCCGGCGCGGCGCTCGCCCTCATGGCCCTGCTGCTGCTCGTTCGACGGCGGCGACCGGACGATCCGGCTGGCGACAAGCCACCGTCGGAGGACGAGGCGCCCGGGCCCGCGGCGGAATCGCCCACGGTGGACGGCTCATCCGCGCGATCCAAGCCTCGACCCACCCGCGCCCCCGCGGAGGTCCGCGCTCTGGCGCTCCCGGCGACGTTCGCCTTCCAGCAGCGCACCGCGCGCACGCTCACGCCGCTCGAGCCCGAGGGCTACGTGCTCCTCGACGAGCACGTAGCCGTCCTCGCCACAGCCGTCTCCGGCGAGCACATCGAGCGCGACCAGCCGGTGACCCTGGTCCACGCCTCCACCCCATCTTCCCGCGCCACCACCGAACCACGATCCTCGGAAGGACTCGATGCCTGAGCCACGACCGCGCCTCGCCCAAGGGCCCGCCCGCTACAACCGCACGCCGATCATGCTCCTGCTCGACCGCTCGGGGAGCATGATCGCCCCCCACCTCGAGGCACGGGAGGGGGGCGACGTCACGACGACCCGCATGGACGCCCTCGCCGACGCGGTGAAGGAGTTCCTCACGCACCAGACCAACGGCGTCCGAGGCACGAAGGTCGGGCCGACCGCCGAGGTCGCCGTCGGCCTGTTCAGCGGCAGCGCCGTCGAGTGGAAGCACGTGGGCCCCACCGAGAACAGGCCGTTCACGCTGCTGAGCGACGCGGAGCCCGTGGAGATCGAGGTCGCCGAAGGCGAGTACACCCCGCTAGCCGCAGCGGTCAAGGCCGGGGTCGAGGTCATGAACAACCGAATCGCCCAGATCGACCAGGACCCCGACCTGAGCCTGAGATACCGGCCGATGATCTACCTCCTCACCGACGGCAAACCCGAGCCCGACGGCCAGGACCTCGTCGGTGCGGCGAACATGCTCAAGAAGTACGCCTTCGACAACATGCGGCGACCGCACTTCTTCTTCTACGCCTTGGGCATCGGCGACGCCGACGACTCGATCATGCGGCAGCTCGCGCCCGACGCTTACTTCCCCCTGCGCGGACACTCGATGCAGAAAATCATGCGGGTCGTGACCGCAACGCTCGGAGGCGACGGCTACATCGCCGCGCAGAAGCTCTTCGAGCGGAACATGGGCAATGGACGCCGCGTGGACGACGACTGAGTGAGGACGCTGGCCCTCACGGTCCCGCGACGCAGTCGCGAAGCCCTCGGCGACGAGTGCCAGGACGCTGCGACCGCATGGTCGGCGGGTGGCCGCGCCGTACTCGTCGTGGCAGACGGCGTCGGCTCGGTCAAGCACTCTGAGATCGGCGCGCGTCTGGCCACCAGGGTAATGGCCGAGCACC
Source organism: Baekduia sp. (assembly GCF_035996765.1). Lineage (NCBI taxonomy): Bacteria > Bacillati > Actinomycetota > Thermoleophilia > Solirubrobacterales > Baekduiaceae > Baekduia > Baekduia sp. The sequence goes on along the minus strand of NZ_DASYJG010000035.1, from coordinate 8,408 downwards.
TTGCCGGGGTCGACAGGCCGGCCGCCGTCCCCCGCGCGCTGACGGCAGGCCGCAAGCGGTGGCTCGATGAGCTGGCGCGCACTGGAGCACCCGTGGACTCGGTCAAGACGACGCTCGGGTTCGCGATCGCCAAGCCACCCTCTTACGTCATCGTCGGAGCTGTCGGCGACTGCTTCGCCTTCGTCACCCGCACGGCCGAGGAGCCGTCCGCCGCTCTGGTCATGGATCAGGGGCGGGCGCCGGGCACGCCCGCGAACGAGGGTGTGCCGACGCTCGGCCATGACGCGTGGATCGACCACCTTCGCTGGTGCACGATCTACGACCCGACGATCGATGGCGTGGGGCTCTCGTCCGATGGCCTCGAGCCGGTGACGATCGACGAGCGGCCGGTCGAGAACGAGCACGGCCGCCACGTACGTCAGGTCACGGTCGCGGTCGAGCTGGTCACCTGGCTCGTCGACCAAGCCAGGAGGGAGAAGCCGGCCGCGGCCGCCGCCGCCGAGCTGGCCTCTTGGGATGAGCTGATGACGAGAACCGACGATGACCTCGGCGTTGCCCTTGCGACCTGGTGACTCCGTCTACGTCCACGGCGGGCGGATCTCCGAGTTCGTCCTGGGCGAGGAGCTCTCGAGCAGCCGGACCGCCTCCGTGTTCCGCCTCGAGGGCGTGGAGGGGCAGCTGGCGAAGCTGTTCCACGACGCCAAGAGGCGGCCGGAGCTGCGTCTGCTGGGCAGTCACCTGCGTCGCACGCTGGGGCCGTCGGCGACGCCGCGCGAGGACTCTCCGAACGTCGCCCGTCCGACGTATGAGCTGTATGCCGGCCCCAGGAAGCGGACGCTGGTGGCTGGCAAAGAGGAGCCGGTGGGGTTCCTCATGCACGAGTTCGCCGCCTCGCGCGGCTGGATGACGCTCGACGCCGCCGGCCAGACGGACCTCGGCCAGTCCGCGGAGTGGTGCCTGGCCGTCGCTCGCCAGCTGGCGCATGACGTCGCGTACTTCGCCACGACGGGGCTCATCGTCGGCGACTTGAGCGACGCCAACATCCTGGTCGACCGCCATGCCGCCGTGGCCTGGATCGACGTGGACTCCTTCGGGGCGGAGCCGACAGGCGACCTCGAACGCGTCGTGACGATCGGTGGGACGCCCGAATGCCGGGCTCCCGAGCTCATCCACGACGAAGGCATCGCGTGCAGCCGGCAGACCGACGCCTTCGCGCTCGCCCTGCAGGTCGTGCGCCTGCTCACCTGCCAGTTCGACCACCCTTTCGCGATCAAGCGCGTCTCGGGGAACGGCGGCGCCGAGACGGTGGACGACCGTGTGGGAGCCTACGAGAGCTGGATGGTGGAGCCGGGCGCGTTCAACGTCGCGACGATCGGACATCCGGGCTGCGGCGCCTGGCCGGCCGACCTGGCGGACCTCACGCGACGCGCCTTCACGCGCGGGAGCGACCGACCCATCGCCGCCGAGTGGTACAGGGTGCTCAGCGCCATCGCGCCGGAGGACCTCGCGGTCGAGTCGCCGAGCCGCCCGCCACGCGGCCGGCCCGCGCCGGACGCCGTCCACGGGCCGAACGTCATGTGGCCACCTCCGGACCTGCTGGACGAAGAGGACGACGAGCGCGAAGACGAGCCGGCGAAGGACTCCCGTCTCACGCGACGGCTCGTCCTCGCCGCGATCCTGGTCGCCGCGGTTATTGGCAGCTATCTGCTGAGCCGGCACCTCGGCGACCACGCGGCTTCGGGCCGCACGCTGCGCGACGGCGCAGCCCTGGACTATGCCTCCCCACGTGACGAGGCCCCTCCCGTGCTCACCGCGAGCGAGCACTCGCTGGTGAAGATCCTGCCCGCCGGGGTTGAGGACTGCGTTCCCGTACGAATGGTCGAGGCCGGAGCGCAGGCAGCGCTTCGCTGCCAGCGGTCCGGGCTGAGGTCGATCGAGTACACGCGCTTCGCGTCGGTCGGCGCCATGAACCGATGGCTGCGCGCGCGTGTCGCGTCGACGGAGGCGACGTCCACCACCAAGCGGATCTGCGAGAGCGCGTCCGCGACGACCTCCACCTGGCGCTTCACCGCTCACGAGGAGAACGCGGGCCGGTACCTCTGCTGGACTACCCCAAACCTCTCGCACATCGAGTGGACGGTCACCGCCCGTCGGCTCTACGTCGACGCCGCGAGCACCGATGACATCGCCGTCCTGTGGAAGCTGTGGAACTCCGGAGCCCTGGAATGAGCGCTCAACCGGACTCCCGGCGCAGTCGGAGGACGAGCAGGACGCCCAGTCCCGTGACGAACGCGACAAAGACCAGGACGAGGCGCAGCGGCGAGACCGAGAAGAACGATGATCCGTAGAAGCGCAGGAAGCCGTCGTCCCCGGGCGCGTGCCGGGAGTAGAGGTCAACCGCCGAGCCGGCACCGGCATACGCCCAGCGCACCGGGACGATTTGCGCCGCCCACTTGATCGCGCTCATGTGCTCCAGCGACACGATCGCGCCGGCGAGCAGGAGCTGCGGTACGAAGGCGAAGCTCATGACCGTCGTAGCCTGCGCCTCGGTGCGGGCGCAGGCCGAGAGCACCAAGCCGAGCGCCACGCCGACGATGGCCGTGGCGGCAACCACCCCGAAGATCTCCAAATAGATCAACGTCGCCGCATGCAACGGCGCCAAGGCCACCGTCACGCCGCAGAGGACCGTCGCCTCGACCGTGGCGACCGCGCCGAGGACGACGAGCTTGCTGACCGCATAGGCCACGACCGGCACGCCGAGGGCGCGCTCCCGGAGGAACACGGACCGCTCGCGGACCAGGTCGCGCGCCGCACTCGACACGGCGAACATCATGACCACGAACATCATCGCGAACAGCAGCTGGGCGCCCTTGGTCACCTTGTCGGGCCCGGGCACGAAGACGTCTCGGCCGAAGACCAACGCCACGAGGGCCGCGACGGCGGCAGCCCCCAGAATCCGCCCGAGCGCGTTGGTGCGGTCGCCCAGGACCAGACGCATGTCTCGGGCAACCAGCGCTCGTCCGGCACTGACGACGCTGCGCAGGGGCATCCCGGTGGCGGGTGCCAAACCCACCTTGGACTGTCGCGGGGCCGCGCCCGAGCTGACGCTCACAGATGAGGCGGATTGTTCCTCGAGTCGGTCGTAGATCTGCTCATAGGTCGTCACCCCGAAGTGCCGCAGGGCATCCTCCGGCCGTCCGTCGAACGCGATGTGCCCGTCGCCGGCCATGACCACGAGGCGGTCGCAGGTGCTCAGCCACCGGGTCGAGTGGGTAACGAACAGGACCGTCGCACCGCGGGCGGCGCGCTGCCGCAGCACGTCCATCATTCGCTGATCCCAGAGCGGGTCGAGACCCGATGTCGGCTCGTCTAGGACGAATACTCCCGGGTCTCCGAGAAGCTCGGTCGCGACGCTGACGCGCTTGCGCTGGCCGCCCGAGATGCCGTCGTTGCGCTTGTGGGCGTGAATGTCGATCCGGAGCTCGTCCGTTACGGCATCGAGGCGCCGCTGGAGCTCTTCGTCGCCCAGGTCCCGGGGCAGACGCAGCCGCGCCGCGCAGCGCAGCGAGTCCGCGATCGTGAGCGCCGGATGGACCGTGTCGTGCTGCGCTACGTATCCGATGTCCCATCGTCGGCGCTCCAAGGGCTCGCCGCCAATCTCGATCCTGCCGGCTAACGGCACGGTGTCGGCCGTCAGCATGCGCAGCAGCGTCGACTTGCCCGCGCCGCTCTCGCCGATGATTGCCACGAGCTCGCCCCTCCCGACGGCGAGGTCCACGCTCACACGGTGGTCGTCGACGTCATACTCGAGCCCGACGGCGCGCAGACCTCCGGTGACCTGAGGGGGCGCCATCTGCGCATCAGCGCCGATCTCAAGGACGTACGGCCCGATGACGATCTCGGCCGGTGGAGTGATCGTCGCCTCGTCGACCCGCCTTCCGTTCAACCGCGTACCGTTGCGTGATCCGAGATCGCGGATCTGCAGGACGCCGTCGGTCGCCGTGATGGCCGCGTGGCGCCAAGAGACGTTGGGGTTGGACAGGGGCACATCGAGCGACGGATCGCGACCAATGACGATCCTGCCGTCGACGGGAACGGGCAGGGTCTGTCGCGACGGCGCGGACGACCCGCTGATCGCGACCTCGACGCGGTCTCCCCCGAGGTCCAGGCAGGTCCCGTTCCGGAGCGGGACTTGCGCCTCGGCGAGGACCCCGTCGACATAGGTGCCGTTCAAGGAGTCCAGATCCGTGATGGTCCAGGTCGCGTCGTCGAGCTCGATCAGTGCGTGCCGCGAGGACGCCCGGCGCGACGGCAGCACCAGATCGCTCTCCTCGTCCCGGCCGATCAGGACGATCCCCTGGTCACGCGTCAGCGATCGGCCATCGCAGGTCAACGTGATCGAGGGCGTGAACCGACCGTCGGGGCGGCCGGGGCCCGGTGCGCCATTTGACATTCGATCAGAGTATTGGATCGCGCAGGGCGCAAAAGCGGCGGTCTAGACTTAAGGGCAGTTTTCTCGGCGAGCGACGACGCCGTGCGGGACTGCACCGTCGGCAACGGACCCGGGCCATCACCTCGCCAGACGCCGGCCCTTCGCTGTGATCCTCTCACCAGCACGTGCGTCGAACCGCTGGATCACCAAGGTCGGAATCGACCCGCCGCGCGAGGGCGCCAGCCCTCGGGACTCCTGTGCTCGACTGCGAGCTCGAGCTACCTGACGCTCCTGCGCTGGCGCCCTGATCGATTGTGCCCGGCGTACCGCTCTGGGTCGTTGAGCACGAGCCGTTGACGCAGGACGTCGTGGTGCACGATCCGTTGACGCAGCTGGTCGACTGGCTGCTGCCGGTCGATTCGCCGGTGGCGGGACCAGTCGTCGCCGAGTCCGGCGCTTGCGGAACTTCTTCCGTCTGTGTTGGCGTCGGCATCTCGGAGGGGGCGTTGCCGCCGGTCGGAGCGCCCTCATCAAGGTCGTCCGAGCTCGGCCCCTGATCAGCCGCCGGGCTGCCGCGATCGGGCGACTCCTTCTTGTCGCCGGTCTTGCCGCCGACGCCGACGCCGGGGCAGCCACACCAACGGGACCGACCGCTGCCCCCATCCGACGTCCTCGAAGCACCCACCGCAGGCGGATCGGCCCTCGTCACCACCTTCTCCGAACCGGCGTCCCGGCCACGACGATCGCCGGCAGTCGCCGAGCTCGGCCCGGACGGCGATCCGCCTCTCGCGGATCGCCGCGCACCGACTCCGGGCGCGTGCGCCGGCCCATCCCGATTCGCCATACCGAGCGCCCCCGCCGAATGGCCGGTCAACCGCGGGACCCGATCGTCCCGGTCACCCGGCACGAGCCTCGCCACGCCTGCGCCGATCGCCAAGGCCAAGAGCGCCGTGGCACCGTAGATGGCCCATCTCGACCCGCGCCGGACCGATGCCGTTGAAAGAGCCCCTTCCCGCATGACACCTACCGGTCCTCGAACTGCGAGCTCGCTCGAATGCTCCAGCCGGGGTGGCGTGGCCGCCCGCTCGCGCGGCATGCGTGACGCTCGGTCCGGCCGCTGCAGGCGTGCGGCGCGCCGCGTCTCCTCCTCGGTCTTCGCGCCCGCCTCTCGGGCCGCGATCACCACCTCTTCGGGACTCATCTCGAGCTCCGCGGCGATCGTGTGGTAGATGCGGGCGCTCAATGCCACGACAAGCCTCAATCCGTAAGGGAGTTCACAGCAGCGTGAGGAGCTTAGTGCGCGAGCGCGCTGATCGGACCAGCGGCGGCGCAGGACGCGTGCGCTCGCGCGATGGCCTCGAGCACGGCCCGTCGATCAGTAGAGTTCCGCAGACCGCCGCCGTGGCGGATCGCTCCTTCGGGCCCGACGGACCGCGTTGAAGAGCTGGCTCGAGACCCACAGAACCGTCGCCGACAGCGCGGCCGCAGAGTTCTTTCGATCGGGCCTATGGCCGACCGAGGACCAACTGGACGAGACCGCGTCGATCGACGCCGTGCGTAAGGCGTTCGCCAGCGTCCCTCCGGACGCCGGACACGTCGATGACCATGCGACGCTGCACCTGAGACTCGCTGCGCTTCGCATGCTTCGACCGGACGCGGCCCACCTGCTGGCTCAGGATGTGATGGTCGCCGAGGACGTCGCGACGACCCGGCACCGTCACGCGCCGACCGGCTCGATTGCCGAACTGCGCTCCACCGACCTCGACTTCCTCACCGCAGTGGCGCGGAGGCGAACCGCCGGCGTGTTGCTCGACGAGGCCGCGTACCTGGGCGAGGGGGATGGGGACTACCGCGGGCGCTGGACGCGCCAGATCACCACCGATCCACGCATCGGTCCGGCGGTAGTCGATAGCGCTGAGCGACGGCTGCTGCGCATGTCTCGCGGAGCGGATCTCCCGATTCCACGGTGGATGGTGGCGTTCGTCTTCTGGGTGTCGCTGCTCATCACCGTCACCGAGCTGGTGACGCTGCCGCTCTTGCCGCGCATCTGCTTCATCGCCTCGACCTCAGCGGCGATCGCATACATCTCGCATCGGCTCGTCGCCTGGCCGCCGGCACGCTCAAGCGTCGCGACGGTCGCCCTGATCGCCTTGGTCAGCATCCTCGTCGGGTTCGCGGCTCGCGCCGTGTTCAGCCGACCCGACCGACCGGCGACGTTCTCGCAGGAGCAGATCGTCAGCGGCGCGCGTCGCAATGGTCTGCGGCTGGTCGCGGACGGCGGCTTCCCGAACCCCATCAAGACGCGACTCCGTCCCGATGGCACCCGCTCGCTGGTCTATGTCTTCGCCCCCGTTCGCCAGAACTCGACGGCGTCGGACGAGCTGCGCGTCTATGACGAGATCGGAACCTCTGCGCGCTATCGGCAGGTGCTCCGCTACCGGGCCAAGCCCTATGTGAGCCCACCGGTGGCCGTGAAGACCAGCGCCGCGCTCGGCATCCTCGCGGCGCGCGCCCCAGAGCGGTTCGGGATCGACATCGCCGGGAGGCCGCGGAACCTCGACGACACGCCGGGAGCAGATCTCCTTCTGCAGCTGCGGGAGGAGATCGGCGGCATTGCGATCTTCCCGCGGCCGCTGATCCTGAGATGGAGCGCCAAGACCAAGCGCTACGCCTTGACCGCGCTGCTGTCGCCCGCGTCGATCCGACGACCGGTGACCGACATCGTCACCGCCCGGTACTCCCCCAGCGCGCAGACCATCGCCGGCTACCTCCGTCAATTCCGGTACGGCACGCCGACGACCGTCGCTGACGCGTTCCAGCACGAGTCGTCGCTGCTCGCATACCCGGTGGAGTTGATGGTCTGCAATCGTGAGCCCGTCCATCGTCCGAGCGGCACCACCCACGACGGCATCGCGCTGACCGTCGGCTACATCGTCAAGGCCAGGTCCATCAACGCCCCGCTCCTGATGCAGCCGGTGACGTGGCATATCGACCTCGGTGCCGGCCGCGTGCGAGCGATCCCGGAGACCGACCCGGAAGATCCAATCGACCTCGGCGGAGCACCGGAGCGTGAGCAGCCGGCATTGCGTCGTGCCTCCCTTGGCGGACCGCCCTGCGTCGGCCCTTGACGCTACATCCGGGCCGCTTGCCGGCGGGCGAGCTTGATCGCGTCGGCCGCACGCACCCGACCGACGGGACCGGTCAGCGTGATCGCCCCCTTGAACCGGCCGCTTCGCCATGCGACGAAGAACACGCGTGCGTCATAGCCCTCGAGGCTCGTAACCTCTGTGCACGCCGCAACGCCATCCGCGATCCCACCTCGCACGACCAGGGGATGCCACGCGCCGAGACGACAATGGCTGCGGTTGGCCGATAGCGCACGCCGAGCGCCGGCGTTCGTGGCGTAGCCGCCCGCGTCCGACGAGAGCTGCGCGGGATCGTTGCCGTCCAGGCCACGGTCATACTGCGCCTCCCAGCCGATGGTGTAGCCCCAGTAGCGGATCTGCTTCGGGGTCCACGTCCCCTGTGCGGCGAGCTCTCGGGGCGTATAGGACCGCAGTACCTGGCGCGAGAACCCCGGCGGCACCTGGCCGGGCGGAAGGACCATGCTGCGCACCCGGCCGCGATCGCCGGCGACAGCCGTGGCGGGCGCGACCATTGTCAAGACCACCGCAGCACAGGCGAAGGAAGCGATCCGTGGCGCACGCACCCGACAGATCTTATTACGGGTGAGCGTCACAGCGCGGTAGCCGGGGCTTGCGTCGGCTGGTTTCTTGCCATCCAGGCCTGTTGCGAGCAGCGAGACGGGATCGAGGTTCACTGCGTTTCGTAGGCATGTTGGAGTTCCCCCGGTTTGGTGGACGCCTGATGGCTGAGTTTGCTCAGCCCGAGAGGATGTCTGTTGATGCCGAAGATCCCGCCGTATTCCGAGGCGTTTAAGCGCGAGGCGGTGGAGTTGTTGCGCAGCAGCGGCCGG
>NZ_DASYJG010000034.1:0-47710 GCF_035996765.1 Baekduia sp. | reverse complement strand
AGGCCGCGCGCGCGATCGAGTTCGAGGATCCAGCCGGCCACGTTGTCGAGGAAGTAGCGATCGTGCGTGACGGCGACGATCGTGCCGCGGTACTCGGCGAGGTGGCGCTCGAGCCAGTCGACGGACTCGGCGTCGAGGTGGTTCGTCGGCTCGTCGAGCAGGAGGAGGTCGGGCTGGGAGAGCAGCAACCGGCAGAGCGCGACGCGGCGGCGCTCGCCGCCGGAGAGCTTCGTGACGTCGGCGTCGGCGGGCGGCAGGCGCAGCGCGTCCATCGCGTACTCGATGTTCGTGTCGAGGTTCCAGGCGTCGGCGGCGTCGATCTGCTCCTGCAGGCGGCCGAACTCGTCGGCGGTCTCGTCGGAGTAGTTGGCGGCCAGCTCGTTGAAGCGCTCCAGCAGCGCCTTCGTCTCGGCGACGCCGTCCTCGACGTTGCCCTTGACGTCCTTGGCCGGGTCCAGGGTAGGCTCCTGCTCCAACATGCCCACGGTGGCGCCCGGGGCGAGCTGGGCGTCGCCGTTGAACTCGGTGTCGATCCCGGCCATGACGTTCAGCAGCGTCGACTTACCCGCGCCGTTGTAGCCCAGCACGCCGATCTTGGCGCCGGAGTAGAACGCGAGCGTGACGTCGTTGAGGATCGGCTTCTCGGGCCCGTAGGCCTTCGTGAGCCGCTGCATCTGAAAGATGTACTGAGGAGCCATGAAGCCTCCAGGATAGGAGGCTCAGGCCGCGATGGGATCCCAGGCGTGCCCGACGAAGACGGGCTCGGGGTGCAGGGCGACGCCGAAGGTCGCCTCGACGCCGCGCGCGATCTCTTGGGCGAGCGCCACGAGCTCGGCCGTCGTGCCTGCTCCGCGGTTGGTCAGCGCGAGCACGTGCTTGGTCGAGATCGCGATGCCGGCGGGGTTGCCGTAGCCCTTGGTGAAGCCGGCGTGGTCGATGAGCCAGGCGGCGGAGGTCTTGACGCGGCCGTCGGGCTCGGGGAAGCCGGGGACGTTCTCGCCGGCGCGCTCACGGAGCGCGGCGAACGCCGTGGCGTCGAGGATCGGGTTGGTGAAGAACGAGCCGGCGGAGGTGGTGTCGGGGTCGTTGGCGTCGAGGACCATGCCCTTGGAGCGGCGAAGCTGGAGCACCGCCTCGCGCACGGCGAGCAGCGGCGCGGTCTCGCCGACCTCGACGCCGAGCGCGCGCGCCAGCTCGGCGTAGCGGATGGGGCGGGAGCTGCGGGAGGCGTGCAGTGCGAACGAGACGCGCAGGACCGCGTAGCGCTCCGGGTCGCGCTTGAAGGCGCTGGAGCGGTACGTGAAGCCGCAGTCCTCGGGCGCGAGGTCGACCGTCTCCGCGGTCGTCCGGTCAAACGCCCGGACCGACATGATGGTGTCGCTTACCTCTTGGCCGTAGGCGCCGACGTTTTGGATCGGCGTGGCGCCGACCGAGCCCGGGATCCCGGAGAGCGCCTCGATCCCGGCGAGGCCCTCGCCGACCGTGTGGGCGACGAGCGCGTCCCACGGCTCACCCGCCGCGACGTGCAGGGCGTCGCCGTCGCGCTCGATGCCGCGCGTGGCGACCTGCACGACCGTGCCGGGGAAGCCCTCGTCGGCGACGACGAGGTTCGACCCGCCGGCCAGGAGCAGGATCGGGCGCTCGGCGGCGGTCAGGGCCTCGAGCAACTGCGTGTCGGTCGTCGCTGCGACGAAGGCGGCGGCGGGCCCGCCGAGCCGGAGCGTCGTGGAGTCGGACAGCAACACGCCTAGGAGCCTATGGGTTGGGCCGATACCCTCGAAGGTCGTGCCGCAGGTCCTCGACATCGAACAGGCGCTCCTCCTGCTGGAGCTCGAGCCCCCGTTCGAGAAGCGCGATGTCCAGCTCGCGCGGCGCAAGCAGGCCAAGGTCTGGCACCCCGATCTTGCGCCGCCCGGCAAGCAGATCGAGCACGAGCGCCATCTCAAGGCCATCAACGAGGCGGCCGACCAGCTCGAGAACCTCGCGGAGGGCTCGCGCGGCGGGCGGGTGTCGCGCAACGCGGTCAAGGTCAGCGTTGCGGCCACCCGCGCCTATCGCGCCGAGGCCGGCCGCCGCGCCTACGAGGAGGACCAGGCCCGGCGCGCCCATGACGCCGATCGCGCCAAGAACGACCCGTTCGGCTCGCGCGTTCCCGACCACTCGGTCGTGCACCGCTACGCGCGCTGCCTCTCCTATCCGGAATGGGGCGTCGGCGAGGTCGCGGGCATCTACTTCACCGGCGGTGGCGACGACATCCAGCAGTGGGCGCGCGTGCGCTTCCAGCCCGGCGTGCGCACGGTCCCGGCCGGCTCGCTGCAGTTCGTCGACTTCTCCAAGCCCGACCCCGGCCACGAGCGCGTGCAGCGCTTCATGACCGCCGCACAGCACGCGATGGTCGAGGGGGATTACAAGTTGGCCGCCCGCCGCCTGATCTACGCGCGCGACGCCGAGCCCACCAACATCTCGGTCCTGCGGCTGCTGACGCTCGCCTTCTGGCAGGCGGGCGATCTGCTAGCGGCAGGGCGTGCCGTGCGCGACTGGATCCGTCACGACCCGACGCGCCCGGCCGCGCAGCGCTACGCCGCGCGCATCTACGAGGACATGCGGGCGATCGACCTGGCGGCCGAGGCGGCGCTGCGCTCCGCCCAGCTGGGCCCGAGCGATGCGGGCGCCTGGGAGCGCGTCGGTCGGCTGCGCCTTGCGCTGATGGACCGTGAGGGCGCGCTGGACGCGTTGGAGACCGCGCGCCGGCTCGGGCCGACCGTCGAGGGGCTGCTCGATCTCGCGCTGGCCCACCATCTTGGTGGTGATCTCGGTGGCGAGGTCACGGCAACCGAGCAGGCGACGCTGCTGGACGGCGATCGGCCGGACGCGTGGTCGCGCTATGCGCATGCGCTGGCGCGGACCGACCGCGTGAGCGACGCGATCGCCGCGGCCGAGCGCGCGCTGCGCCTGGCGCCGGAGGATGAAGAGGTGGCCGTGTTGTTGGAGCGGTTGCATGCGGCGCAGCCACGGGTGCTGCCGGCCGCATGAGGAGCACGGGGGCCAGCGAGCGAGCGACACGAAACCCGCGATATACGCGGGTTTGGTGTCGTCGAGTGGCCGCCTGATGGCCACCGGCGCCGACCAGATGGTCGCCGGCCTGGAGCGCGCCGGTGTCAAGGTCGTCTTCGGCCTGCCCGGCGTGCACAACCTCGCCGCCTGGGAGGCACTGCGCCGATCGTCGATCCGGCTGATCGGCGTGCGCCACGAGCAGGCTGCCGCCTACGCGGCCGACGGCTACGCGCGCGCCACCGGCGAGGTCGGCGTGGCGCTGGTGACGACGGGTCCGGGAGCGGCGAACACGCTTGGGGCGACCGGTGAGGCATGGGCGTCGCGGTCGCCGGTCGCGGTCATCGCGACCGACATCCCGACGACGCTCAAGCGTCGCGGGGTCGTCGGCGGGGCACTGCACGAGGCGTCCGATCAGCGCGCGATGTTCGCGCCGGTCACCAAGAAGACGTTCCGGCTCGAGGATCCAGCCGACATCGAGAGCGCGATCGCCGTGGCGTTCGAGGCGCCGCGACGGCCGGTCTTCGTGGAGATCCCGACAGACAAGCTGTCGGCACGCGGACCGCGCTGGGATGTCGGCGAGTTCGCGCCGGAGGTTGTGCCCGATGAGCCCGACGTCGGCGAGGCCCTGGAGCTGCTGGCCGGCGCGTGGAAGCCGCTGGTCTGGGCGGGCGGTGGCGCGACCGATGCCGGGCCGGAGGTGGCCGAGTTGGCGCGGCGTTTGGGCGCACCGATCCTGACGACCTTCAGCTCGCGCGGGCTGGTCGGTGCTGAGGACCCGTGCGCGGTGGGTCTACCGCCCCATCTGCCGGCGGTGGGGGAGCTGTGGGACGAGGCTGATGTTGTGATTGCCGTTGGTACCGACTTCGACGGCATGAACACCATGAACTGGCGGTTGCCGCGGCCGAAGTTGTTGTCGGTGAACGTGGATGCGCGCGACGCCGTGAAGAACTACGTGCCGGATGTGCTGGTCGAGGCTGATGCGGCGGTCGCGCTGCGCGCCCTGGCCGCCGGGCTGCCGCCGGCGGGCGTTGACGTCTGGGCTGATCTCGTCACGGTCCGCCGCCGTGCGCGCGGGTCGCTGCGCGGTGACCACCCGTTGGAGATCGCGTTCCTTGAGCTGTTTGCGCGGGCTGTGCCCGAGGACGTGACGGTCGTCGCCGACATGTGCATTCCCGGCTATTGGCTGGCCGGTATGTATGCGCCCGCCGGCCCGCGCCGCTTTCAGTACCCGATGGGTTGGGGGACGCTCGGCTACGCCTTCCCGGCGGCGCTCGGCGCGGCCGCGGCCGGTCCGACGCTCGCGGTCTGCGGGGACGGCGGCTTCCTGTTTGCCTGCGGTGAGCTGGCGACGGCGAAGCAGGAGCAGTTGCCGTTGACCGTGGTCGTCGTTGATGACGGGGGCTACGGGATGCTGCGGTTTGACCAGGACCGGAGTGGGGCGGAGCGGTTTGGCGTGGATCTGGAGACGCCGGACTTCGTGGCGCTGGCGGGCGCCTTTGGGGTGCGGGCTAGCGCCGTCGAGGGACTTGGTGACGACTTCGCCGCGGCGCTCGCTTCGCACCTCGCCGATCCCCAGCCATCGTTGTTGGTGGCCAAGGCCGCCCTCACGCCGCCGCCGACCACGTCGCCGCTTTGGTACCGCAATGGCCCGCCGGCGTGGGCGGATCCTCTTGGTGGGTTGGGATGAGGTTGGTTGGCGTTCAGCTCGCGGCGCTGGCTGGTGCCGCGGGGCGGGGTCCGTTGGCGGCGAGGAGTGAACGCGTCTGGCGCATCGAGGCGCCAGGGGTCGTCCGCCGGCGCCGGGGGCAGGCGGTTCGGGGGCCGAATGCGAGTCATTCGTATGGAGGTGCTTGTGGAGAGCACTTACATACGAATGACCCCAGCGACCGGGGCGGGACCTACGATTCGGCACCGAAGCACACTCGATCGCGCATAACCCGCGTATATCGCGGTTAACGTGTGCTCCATGATGCTCACCAGTCTTCACGCGTCGCGAGACGCCGCAAGGTTCCCCGCGCCCGCGCCCGGGCACCAGCGGACGACCCGTGGCGCCTCGCGGGGTCCTCCCGCTCTCACTCCCTCGGTGCCGACAGACCAGGCCACAACGCACGACCACGCCGCGTACTGAGCGCCACCAACGCAGCGCGCCCCCAATGTCCTACAGCGACGCCCGCTCCCGCGGCGCGATCCGCGACAACAACGTCCGCGCCGCCGCAATCACCAGCCCCCGGTCATAGACCGTCGCGAACGCGAACCGCCGCTCGCCATCCGCGCGATCGACATCCCCAAGATCCCGCCCGACCAACGCGCCGGCGAAGTGCGGGCCGAGCACGATCACCGACCACTCTCCCGCCAGCGCATCATCAGGATCGAGCTGCGCACCGCGCACCCCGTGGACTGGCTCCTCCGCCAGCCCCACGCCGAAGGCCGCCACCAGCGACGACCGCCGCGCCAGCGCCTCGTAGCGGCGCACCGTCGCCTTGGTGAAGTGGCGCGCGTCCTGGAAGGCCGACAAGATGACCGCGCCCTCGCCGATCCGCAGCGCACGCGCCTCGAGGTGGTGGCTCATCGGCAACAACAAGCGCTTGGTCGCCTCACCGGTCTCCCGGACCGCCGCGACGACCTCGAACGGCGTCGACCCCGGCAGTTCCGGCGCCGTCGCCGTGTGGCGGCGCACGCGCCCAACCGGCAGTGGCGCCACGAGCGGCGCCGGCCGCCCGAAGTGCCAGCCCTGGCCGAGCGTCGCGCCGAGCGAGCGGGCGATCGCGACGTGCTCCCCGTTCTCGATGCCCTCGGCAAGGATCTGCGCGCCCGTGCGCTCGTGCTCAGCGGCCACCGCGCTGACGATGGCCGCCTGGTCGGTCGACGGCCGGTCTTGCACCAACCGCAGATCGAGCTTGATGATGTCGGGCTCTACCAACGGCAGCAGTGCCAGCGAGCGGACGTCGGCGCCGACGTCGTCCAGCGCGATCCCGCGGCCGGCGGCGCGCGCGTCGCTCAGTGCCCGCACCAGCTCGGCGGGGCGGGCCGTCACGGCGCGCTCGGTGATCTCCAGCACGAGATCGAGCTCGCGCTGGGCGCGCTCCCACAGCGCGGCGTGCTCCGGTGGACAAACAGCACCGAGCGCGGCCGGCTCGCAGTTGATGAACAACGACGACGAGCGGCTGAGACCCGCCTCCAACGCGCCGCGCACGGCGACGACCCGGCAGGCCCAGTCCAGCTCGACCACACGCCCCGCAGCTTCCGCCGCCGCGAACAGCCGATCAGGCCGGTGCAGCGGTGAGCCCTCCGGCCCACGCGCGAGCGCCTCGTAGCCGAGCATCTCACCGGACACCAAGTCGACGATCGGCTGGTAGAGCGCCGTGATGGTGCCCTCGGCGAGCACCTGCTGCAGCGCCCCGCCGGCCGCGGCGGGATCAAACGCATCGTCGGGAACCAGCACCGCATCACCCGAGACCGCGCGATGGACGCGGACGGTGTCCTTGCCCGCGGCCTTGGCCGACTCGACGGCCACATCAGCGTCCTGCAGCAGATCGGCCGAGGTCGTCGTAGTCCCCTGGCGGTAGAGGCCGATGCCGAGGCTGACGCGGATCTCCAGGCGCAGGTCGCCGACGACATGCGGCTCATCGCGTACCGCGTCCAGCAGGCGTGCGGCCAGCTCCTTGGCGACGCGCTCGCCCTCGCCGCTCGGCAGGTCCTTGAGCAGCAGCGCGAACTCGTCGCCGCCTTGGCGGGCCAGCAGGTCCTGGGGCCGGACGACCGAGCGCAGGCGGTCGGCCACGACGCGCAGCAGCGCGTCGCCGGCCTGGTGGCCCCACTTCTCGTTGACGCGGCGGAAGTCGTCGACGTCGACCTGCAGCAGCGCCAGCTCGGTCTCGTGCACGCGCGCGCGGTGCATCGCGGAGCGCAGCTCGTCGTGCAGCGCCGAGCGGTTCGGCAGGCCGGTGAGCGCGTCGTAGTAGGCGAGCTCGTGCAGCCGCGCGTTCTGGCGCATGCGGTCGGTGACGTCGCGCTGCGTGCCGAGCCAGCGGACGATCTTGCCGTCCGCGTCGCGCTCGGGCGCGATCGCGAGCTCGTTCCAGAACGGCGTGCCGTCGGCGCGGTAGTTCAGCAGCGTCACGTAGGCGTCGCGGCCGGCGGTGATCGCCTCGGTGAGCAGCGAGATCGAGCGCGGGTCGGTGTCGGGCCCCTGCAGCAGCTTGGCGTTGCGGCCGAGCACCTCGGAGGCGCCGTAGCCGGTCAGCAGCTCGAAGCCGGGGCTGACCCAGCTGATCGGCAGGCCGTCGGCGCGCGCGTCGACGGCGATGATGGCGGCGAGGCCGTCCAGATCGGAGGCGGGACGCTCCATGGTCGCTCAGTCTTCCAGGCGGAAATCGAGGTCGGCGTCGACGTCGTCGACGTCCATCTGGGCCTTCTGCAGCTTGCCCGCGTAGTCCCAGTTCATCGACTGCCAGCGCGTGAACTGGTCCAGCACCCAGACGCCGGACTGGCGCGAGCCGTTGCCCGACTTCCCGTTGCCGCCGAAGGGCAGGTGCGCCTCGGCACCCGAGGTCGAGTTGTTGACCGACACCATCCCCGCGCTCACCCGCTCGCGGAAGCGCAGCGCGCTGGTCGGGTTGTTGGTGTAGATGGCCGACGAGAGTCCGTAGCCGTGGCCGTTGGCGAAAGCGATGGCCTCGTCGAAGGAGCCGTACCGCGCGACGCCGACCAGTGGGCCGAAGGTCTCGGTGTTGGCGAGCTCGTCGTCGATGCCGACGCCGGCGACGATCGTGGGGTGGACGTAGAGCCCGCGCTCGAAGTCCCCGACGAAGCCGGCGCGCGGGTTGTCGGCGGTGACCCGCCCGACGCCGGTCGAGCCGCTGACCGCGTGGTGGTCGGCGATCAACTTGAGGTGGTTGTCGACGAAGTGCTGCAAGAACTTCTCGTCGATCATCGGGCCGTAGAGCACGTCCTTGGCCATCGGGTCGCCGATCGGCGCTGTCTCGACCGCGCGCGTCAGGCGCGCCAGGAAGTCGTCGTAAACGTCCTCATGGACGATCGCCGTGCCCAACGACGTGCAGCGCTGGCCCGCCGTCCCGAAGCCGCCGAAGAGCGCGCCCTCCACAGCCAGGTCGAGGTCGGCGTCGGCGGTGACGACCATCGGGTTCTTGCCGCCGAGCTCCAGGCACGGCGACTGCAGGTGGCGGCCGCAGAGTGCGCCGATCTCGCGCCCCACGGCCGAGGATCCCGTGAAGCCGACCTTGTCGACCAGGCCCTCGTCCAGCGCGCGCTCCAGCCCGGCGAAGGTCGTCGGCCCGTCGGCCTGCACGACGCTCAGCACGCCGTCCGGCAGCCCTCCCGCCTGGAAGAGCGCGCCAAGCGCCTGGCCCAGCGCGGGCGTGTAATCCGCTGGCTTCCAGACGACGGCGTTGCCGCAGAGCAGCGCCGGCACGAGGTACCAGGACGGCACCGCGACCGGGAAGTTGCCGGCCGTGATGATCGCCGCGACGCCGACCGGCACACGGAAGGTGAACAGCTGCTTGTCGGGCATCTCGCTCGGCACGGTCTGGCCGTAGAGCCGCCGGCCCTCGCCGAGGAAGAAGTCGCAGGTGTCGACGATCTCCTGGACCTCGCCGAGCGCCTCGGGGTACGGCTTGCCGATCTCGCGCGTGACAAGCCGGGCGAGCGACTCCTTGTTGGCCTCCACGATCCGGCCGATCTGCTGGATCGCGCGGCCGCGTCGGGGGGCGGGCGTCGCGGCCCACCCCGGCTGGGCCGCGCGCGCGGCGCGCGCGGCGGCCACGAACGCGTCGGCGTCGGCCATCGGACCGCACCAGACGACGTCCGAGACGTCGGCCGGGTTGGTGGACAGATGGTCGACAACGCTCATGAAACGTGACGCTAGCGCGTCCAAAGGTGTCCGGGATGGAACGGAATCCGTTCAAGCGGGTTCGTCGACCTCCGATCTGTGAGACCAAAGGACCGCGACCCCTCGCGCCGCGCCGCGCGCCCCCATTTCCTCATGAGCCTCCCCAAGATCCTTCTCCCGCTGGTCGCCCTCGCGGCGCTGGCCATCCCGTCAGCCGCGCAGGCCGCCACGCCTGGCGTCAACATCGCCGGCGCCCCGACGCCCGATCGCATCACCGAGGCGATCCAGGCCGGCGCCAAGACGGTGCGCATCTTCGCGCTGTGGAACGCGTTTGAGCCCGACCACCGCAACGAGTACCCGTCCAACGACGTCAACCTGCTCAACATCTCGACGACGTTCGACAACGCGATCAAGCAGCTCAACGCCGCGGGCGTCAAGCCGCTCTTCGTGGTGACCGAGGCGCCCGCGTGGTCCAACGGCGGCTCCCCGGACGTCGCGGTTCCACCGACCGACCCGGCGGACTTCGGCGACTTCCTCCGGCGCTTCGCCGCCCACAACAAGGGCGTGGGCACGGTCGCGGGCTACGAGGTCTGGAACGAGCCCGACGAGAACGACTTCTGGCACCCGGGCCCCGACCCGGTCAAGTACACCGCCATGCTCAAGGCCGCCTACACGGGCATCAAGGCCGGCGACCCGGCCGCGACGGTCGTGGCCGGCCCGACGACGGGCAACAACTACGGCTGGCTGGACAACCTCTACACCGCCGGCGCGGGCGGTTCCTTCGATGCGGTCGCGGTCCACACCGACACGGCCTGCCTGGACCGCGCGCCGGACGAGTTCTACCGTGAGAACGGCGTGCTGGCGCGCTTCACGTTCCTCGGCTACCGCTCGGTGCGCGACACGATGGTCGCCCACGGCGACGGTGGCAAGCCGATCCTGATGAGCGAGCTGGGCTGGTCCTCGACCAACGGCAGCCCGACCTCCTGCACGCGCGGCATGTGGGCCGGGCAGAAGCCGTCAGGCGTCTCCGAGGCCAATCAGTCTGCGTTCCTGAGCAAGGCTTACTCGTGTCTGGCCAACGATCCGTATGTCACGGAGGCCGACTGGTTCACCATGCGTGACACGACCAGCGAGCCGGTGGACGAGCTCAACCACTATGGCTTGCTGCGCACCGACGGCTCGCCGAAGCCCGCGTTGAGCGCCTTCCGTGCCGTTGCGGCGGCCGGCGGCGGCAGTCCCGGCCCGTGCGGCGACTTCGACGCTCCGGCGATCCGCGTGGTCAAGCCGATCCCCGGCCAGCAGTTCGTCGACAAGCTCGACCTGTCGGCCGCCGCCAGCGACGGTGGCGTCGGCATCGCGCGCATCACCTTCAGCTTCGACGGCGGCCAGGCCATCCGCAACTTCACCGACGGCCTGACCGACAACGCGCCGGTCGGCCTGGCGCCGTGGCAAGGCTCCGGCAAGCTCGCGCTCGGCCCGCACACCATCGAGGTCACCGCGCTGGACAAGAACGGCAACACGTCGGTGCAGAAGGTCGCGGTCGTCAAGGTCAAGGCCGGGTCGCTGAAGTCGACGCTGACGCCGAAGGTCAAGTTGAAGTCCAAGAAGGTCGTCTGCAAGAAGCGCGTGTGCAAGATCGCCGGCTCGATCTCGGGCGCCGCGGCCGCGAAGGCCTCCGGCTCGGTCCCGTCGCTGGGCGGCAAGGTCGCCGTCGAGTGGCAGTACCGCAACAAGAAGGGCAAGTGGCGCAAGCTGGTCGGCGGCCTCAAGCCGGCCAACAAGCCCTTCACCTTCAAGGCCAAGTTGAAGCTCAAGGGCAAGTGGCGCGTGCGCGTCGTCTACCAGGGTCAGGCACCGTGGAAGAAGACGACGTCGAAGTACCTCACCTTCAAGGTGAAGTAGAGCCGGCCCCGCCCACCCGCGCGATAGCGTCCCGGCCATGACGTCATCCGTCGTGGTCGTGGGCGCCGGCGTGTTGGGTTCGTCGCTCGCCGACCGCCTCGCCCGCTCGGGGTGGGGCGTGACGCACGTGGAGCAGTTCTCGCCGGGTCACGTGCGGTCGGGCAGTGGCGACGAGTCGCGGCTGATCCGCTCCAGCCACGGCGACGATGAGCTGCACGCGCGGATGTCGCGTCGGGCGCTGGAGCTGTGGCGCGAGCTCGACCCGCGGCTCGTCTCGCCGGCCGGCGTGGCGTGGTTCGCGCGCCGGGCCGACGGCTGGGAGGCGGCGAGCGAGCGCGTGCTCACGCGGCTGGGGATCCCGAACGAGCGCGTCGATCCTGCCGCGCTGTTTCCGTCGGTCAACGCCGACGACCTCGCGTTCACGCTGCTGGAGCCCGAGGCCGGGCTGCTGCGGGCGCGCGAGGGCGTGCGGGCGCTGGCCGACCGCGCGGTCGCGGCGGGGGCACAGCGCGTGACCGCGGTCGCGCGACCCGACGGCGAGCGCGTCGTGCTCGACGACGGTCGTGTTCTGGAGGCCGATCACGTCGTCTGGGCGTGTGGGGCGTGGATGGCAGCGCTCTTCGCCGACGTGCTCGAGCTGCGCATCACCCATCAGGACGTCTTCTACTTCGGCGCCGACGGACGTTGGGCGGCGCCCGATGTTCCCGGCTGGGTCGACTTCGACGGCGCCGCCTACGGCATGGGCGACCTCGACGGTCGCGGCGTGAAGGTCGGTCCCGACGTCGAGGGTCCGGGCGTGGCGTCGATGTCTGCCGAGCGGCGCAACAGCCCGGAGCTCGAGCGCGTCGCGCGCGCGTACCTGGCGCATCGCTTCCCCGCGCTGGCCGGCGCGCCGCTGGTGGGCTCGCGCGTCTGCCAGTACGAGCTGACGCCCGACGAGCGCTTCGTCGTCTCGCCACATCCGGCGTACGGCGGGCGCGTCTGGCTGCTCGGCGGCGGCTCGGGGCACGCGTTCAAGCACGGTCCGGCGCTCGCCGAGCGGATGGAGTCCTGGATCGCCGGCAGCGAGGCGCCCGAGGCCTGCTTCACGCTCGGCGATCACCGCCGTCACGACGTCCAACTGCGGACGGCCGGCACGAAGCTGTGAGGTCTGAAGTCCGCTCGCAGACACGCCCTTCAGGTTCTGCTTTCGCCGGCCGATGGGGGTCTTGAGGCAAGGGCACGGACGCCCCGGAACGGATGCCGCCGCCTTCCGGGCAAGAACGCCATGTGCTTGCCGGTCTCTGCGCCCCCTCCCGGGCGCAGGGGCCGCAGGCCACGTTGTTGCATGGCCGGAACATTCACTAAGAGATTGGTGAATCGCGACTCAGAGCGCGGGTCGAGGTCAGCGCAGCCCGCGTTGCGCGGAACCGAGGATGAGCGGACGCACATGGGGAGGCGCCTTGGGAAGGCGGGTGTGTTCAATTCTCGTCACCGAGAACCCCGCGCCCTCGATGCTGGCCAGCGTGCGGCGGTTGCAGTTGCAGCCGTGGCCGACGCGACGCTGCAGGCCGTTGAGCCGGTCTTGCCAGCGAGCGACTCTGCGGTCGTCTGACCGGAGTGCTCGATGAACAGCAGCTGTCCGTCAGGCTTGAGCACGCGGTGGATCTCGGCGAGGGCAAGCGCGGGAACGCCGACCGTGCACAGCACCAGGGTCGAGACGGCGACATCGAAGCTCGCGTCCTCGAACGGAAGCTTCTCGGCGGGAGCGCTCACCACGCGCGCCGGCAGCGCGTGAGCAGGGAGCCTGCGCGCCATCGGCGCCTCCGGTTCGGTGATGACGATCTCTGCGATGCCTCTGGGGTAGTGCGGCAGGTTCGCGCCGGTGCCGCCACCGATCTCCAGCACGCGGCCGCGGACATCAGCAAGGAGTTGCTCGCGGTGGCGAGCGAGACCGGCCTCCTCGGTCTCCGCCATGAACTTGTCGTAACCGGCGGCGAATATTCGGCCCCAGAGGCTCACGAGAGGAACGTAGCCGCTGAGGTATGTATCGCCAACCCGTCGTTAACTGCCTTACTCCGATGCTAAGGTAAGGATATGGACGTCGCTGCGAAGTTGACGAGCAAGGGTCAGATCACGGTTCCCAAGTCGGTTCGCGATGCGTTGGCGTTGCATCCCGGAGACGAGGTGGTCTTCCGGGTGCACGGCGATCGCGCGGTCGTCGCCAAGACGCCGGACTTCCTTGAGCTGGCCGGGTCGATCGCGGTGCCGGCCGGGCGTCAGGGGACGTCCTGGGACCGGGTGCTGCGCGAGACGCATCGCGTGCACGCGGAGTCGCGTCGCTGATCGCGTTCGTCGACACCAATGTCCTGATCCGGCACCTGACCGGAGACCCTCCGGGACAGGCCGGCAGGGCGACGGCCGCATTGCCAGAAGCCGAGCAGCTTCTGGTGACCGACGTGGTCTTCGCCGAGTGCGTCTTCGTCCTCGAGTCGTTCTACGAGACGCCACCTGCGCAGGTGGCGATGACGATGCGGGCGCTGCTCGCGATGGCGACGGTGGCGGTTGCCGACCGTCCGGTGCTGCTGCGGGCTCTGGAGATCTACGAGCAGGATCGACTGCATTTCGCCGAGGCGCAGCTCGTCGCTGCGGCGGAGGCCAGCGGAGTCGGTCGCGTGCTCTCGTTCGACAAGGCGCTGAAACGCGCGACATCGATCGCGTGGTGGGAGCCGTGAGCACCGCTTCTGCCCGGCACGCCGCGTACCGTTCACCCCGATGCGTTTGATCGTTGCCCGCTGCGAGGTCTGGTACTCCGAGCGCCTCGACGCGCTCCTGCCCGAGGCCTTGCGCTTGTTGATCGTCCGCGGCACGATGCGCCGCGCGTTCGTGCTCAGCGTGCTGCTCTCGCTGGCGGCGGTCGCGCAGGCCTCCGCCGCGACCAGCGCGTTCCAGATCCACTACACCGGCAGCTACGCGTGGCACGACACGTTCGACGGCTCCGGGCCGACCGCCGGGACCTCGGCGCGACGTAACGAGACACTGTCCTGGGTGGAGGACGTCTCCGGTTCGACCGTCGGCCCCGGCGAGGCGAGCGACCTGCACGTGAAGCTCGCCGCGCAGGGGACGATCGACGACGACGAGGGCGGCGGCTATCCCCCGGCGCACTGCACGATCACGCAGGCGCCCGGGACCGAGACGCATAACGTCGCGGTGACGCGCCAGGGCGACGGGACGCTTGGCGTCAACCTGAACCTGCCGCAGATGTCGGGCAGCGACGTGACCGTCACCGGCGGCCCGAGCTGCCAGTACTTCGGCTCGGTGCTGTTCTGCAACACGGAGCACTGTGGGTCCTCGAGCGTGTGCCCGGCCGTGCCGCCCGTCGTCCAGGACCGGTCGTTCGGCGACGCCTTCTCGCCGTCGCTCAGCGGCGAGGCGGACGCGAGCAAGGCGTTCGACGTCGGCGGGCCGCGGGCGAAGGAGACCGTCGCGTGCGAGACCGGCGGCGGCACGCGCGCAACGCAGATCGCGATCACCTCCGAGGTGCGTGTGAACGCAGGCGGCAAGCCGACGCATACGACGCCGCCCGGGAAGCACATCCCGGCGATCGAGCGCCAGAAGGTGTTCGCGAAGAGCGACTTCCTGACCACGCTGTTCCGGGCGGAGGCGGCCTGCGGGCAGGTCGTGCTCGGCACGACGGCGATCGTGTGGGGCGTCGCCGTCCCGGCGGAGTCGGCGGCCGCGGCGGCGGTCGCGGGCGACGTGATCCTCGCCGGGTCGGGCTTCGAGTGCGCGACGCTGCTCAGCCGGCTCGAGGCCGACGCGCGGATCGTCAACGATCCGCCGCGGAAGGACTTCGGCACGCTCGCGCGGCCGCGGCCGGTGCGCGCGAAGGTCACGCTCCCGGACTGCGCGCGCGAGCCCGCGGGACCGCCGGGGTTCTGCGCCGCGCTACGCGCCGCGGAGCTCCGCTACATCGCGGCGAGCCGCGCGGCGACGGCGTGCGCCGAGGCGCTGCAGGTCACCGTCTTCCGCGAGAGCGGCGCGGCGAAGGCCCGGCGCACGTCGGCACTGAAGGCACAGGAGCGACACGCAAGCGCGCTCGTGACGCAGTTGCGCGGGGCGGCGAAGGCCGAGCGCGCCGCCGGCGCGAAGCTCGCGACGCTGCTCAAGGCACAAAGCGTCTCGGGAGCGCTCACGGCCGACCAGGCCCACGGCGGCGCGGCCTACGTCACCTCGGCGCTGGCGAAGCGCAAGCTGCCCGCGTCCTCGCTCCCCGGCGGCCCGCCGACGGCCGCGGCGACCGATCTCGTCGCAGCGTTCACGCGCTGACGGCGAGCCCGGCGCTGGCAGGCAACGCCGGGACCGATCTGACGCCGGCCTCACCCGCCTGAGGGGCGCGGGGAGACCCGCTAGATGCCGAGAACGTGATCGCTTCCGCCCGGCGGGATGCGTACCGTTCGGTGGCGATGCGTCTCATCGTTGCTCGCTGCTCCGTCGACTACACCGGCCGCCTGACGACCCACCTGCCCGAGGCCGTCCGGTTGATCATGATCAAGAACGACGGCGGCGTTTCGATCTGGCACGACGGGGGGTCATCGGTCAAGCCGCAGAACTGGATGACCCCGCCGACGGTCGTCGAGTTCAAAACCGACGACGCCGACACCCTGACCCACATGGTCGTCCGCAAGCGCGCCGGGGCCACGGAGGATCGGCTGGACATCGCGATCAGCGAGGTCGTCTCGGATGTCACGCACGACATGGGGGAGGCCGCGGCGCTGGAGAAGGATGGCGTCGAGGCCCATCTGCAGGAGCTGCTGGCCGAGCAGCCGCACTGGTGTGGTGAGGGCTTCCGGCTCGTCAAGCGGGAGTGGGCGACCGACATCGGCCCGGTGGATCTCATGTGCCGCGACGAGCACGACGGCTGGGTCGCGGTGGAGATCAAGCGGGTCGCGACGATCGACGCCGTCGAGCAGCTGACGCGCTATCTGGAGCGCCTCCGAGAAGACCCGGCCATGGCCGATTGTCAGGGCGTTCTGGCCGCGCAGCAGATCAAGCCGCAGGCACGAGTACTCGCGGAGTCGCGCGGAATGCGCTGCGTCGAGGTCGATCTCGCCGTGCTCCGCGGCGAGCGTGAGCCCGATCTCACGCTCTTTCTGGTCTGAACGCGGGCGTTCGCCCGTATCATCAGCGGATGACCACGGAACACGTCGACGTCCTGATCGTCGGTGCGGGCCTCTCGGGGATCGGCGCAGCCCATCACCTGAAGGCCAACTGCCCGGGCAAGTCCTACGCCATCCTGGAGTCGCGGGACGCCATCGGCGGCACGTGGGACCTCTTCCGCTATCCCGGGATCCGCTCGGACTCCGACATGTTCACCTTGGGCTACTCCTTCCGCCCGTGGACTGCGGCGAAGTCGATCGCCGACGGTCCGGCGATCCTCGACTACGTGCGCGACACCGCCAGCGAGGGCGGCATCGACCACCACATCCGCTTCGGTCACCGCGTCACGCGCGTCGCCTGGTCCTCGCCCGAGTCCCGCTGGACCATCACCGCCGAGCGCACCGACACCGGCGAGACGGTCGAGTTGACCGCCTCCTTCATCTTCTCCTGCACGGGCTACTACCGCTACGACGAGGGCTTCACGCCGGACTTCCCAGGGCTCGATCGCTTCGGCGGCAAGCTCATCCACCCGCAGCACTGGCCGCAGGACTATGACTACTCCGGCAAGCGCGTCGTCGTCATCGGCAGCGGCGCGACCGCTGTGACGCTCGTCCCCGCGATGGCCGAGACCGCGGGCCACGTGACGATGCTCCAGCGCTCGCCCAGCTACATCATGGCGTTGCCCGGCGAGGACCCGATCGCCAACGCGATCCGGCGCGTGCTGCCGTCTAAGGCCGCCTACGCCGTGGTCCGTTGGAAGAACGTCCTGACCCAGGGCGTCTTCTACGGCCTCAGCCGTCGCGCGCCCAAGCTCATCAAGGGCCTCATCGCCCGGATGGTGCAGCGCCAGCTTCCGGACAACGTGCCGTTGGACCCGCACTTCACGCCGACCTACAACCCGTGGGACCAGCGCGTCTGCCTCGTCCCCGACGGCGACCTCTTCAAGGCGTTGCGCAGCGGCAACGCCTCGGTCGCGACCGACACGATCGAGACCTTCACCGAGAACGGCATCAAGCTCTCCTCCGGCGCCGAGTTGGAGGCCGATTGCATCGTCACCGCGACGGGCCTGAACCTGCTCGCGCTCGGTGGCATGGAGATCGCCGTCGATGGCCGTGAGATCGCGCTCAACGACACCATCGGCTACAAGGGCATGATGTTCAGCGACATCCCCAACTTGGCGGTCGCACTGGGCTACACCAACGCCTCGTGGACGCTGAAGTGCGACCTCACGTGCGAGTACGTCTGCCGTCTGCTCAACCACATGGACGCCAACGGCTTCACCCAGGTCACGCCCCGCAACCACGACGCGAACCTGCAGACGCTGCCCTTCATCGACCTGAAGTCCGGCTACGTTGCGCGCGCCATTGACCAGTTCCCGCGTCAAGGTGTCCGGGCGCCGTGGCGCTTGTACCAGAACTACGCGCGCGACATCATGATGTTGAAGCGCGGTGCGCTGGAAGACGGCGCGATCGAGTTCACCCGGGCCGCGCCGTCGGTCTCCGAACAGGAGCCGGTCGCGGCCTAGCGTCCCCGCCGGGGAAACGTGAGAGGCTCAGCGGATGGGTCTCTTGCTGCGTCGTCACGCCGGGTCGATCGCCGTCCTGTCGGCTGCCATCCTCGTGCTGGCGCTCGTCGTCGCCGGCACCGCCGCTGCAGCCACCCTGACCGTGCGCGGCTCGGTCGAGCAGGTGCAGGTCACCGGCGCGGCCAAGGGCGCGAAGCTGACGCTGGTCAGCCGCCGCGGCAAGAAGGTCGAGGCGCAGCGCGCGGGCGTCCTCGGCGGTGTGGTCTTCCGTGACGTCACGCCGGGCAAGGGCTACGTCGTGCGGACGGCCACCAAGAAGTCCCATGCCGTCATCGTCTTCTCGCAGCGCTCGGCCCCGCCGTCGACCAAGACCTATAACCAGAAGATCCCGGCCTCGGGCTACGGCTACCTGACCACGCGCGACGGCACCCAGCTGGCGATCGCGGTGCGCCTTCCCCAGGGCAAGGGCCCGTTCCCGACGCTGGTCGAATACTCCGGCTACGGCTACGCCAACCCCGCCGGCGGCGAGAGCTCGATCGCCCAGGTCGCCCAACTGCTCGGCTTCGCGGTCGTCGACGTCAACATGCGCGGCACCGGCTGTTCCGGCGGCGCCTTCGACTACTTCGAGCCGCTGCAGGGCCTCGACGGCTACGACGTCATCGAGACGGTCGCGCGCCAGCCGTGGGTCTTGCACCATCGCGTCGGGATGATGGGCATCTCCTACGGCGGCATCAGCCAGCTCTTCGTCGCCAAGACGCGGCCGCCGAGCCTCTCGGCGATCGCGCCGCTCAGCGTCATCGACAACACCCAGACGACGCTCTACCCCGGCGGCATCCTCAACACGGGCTTCGCGCTCACCTGGGCCAAGGACCGCGTGCACGACGCCAAGGCGGCGTCGAAGACCGGCGGCCAGGCGTGGGCGCTGAAGCGCATCCAGGGTGGCGACGCGACCTGCAAGGCCAACCAGGCGCTGCATCCCGAGGCGGTCGACCTGCTGGCCAAGACCGCGGCCAACGACCACTACGTCCCGAAGGTCGCCGACCCGCTGGCGCCGATCACGTTCGTCAAGAAGATCAACACCCCTGTCTTCCTCGCCTGCCAGTTCACCGACGAGCAGACCGGCGGCCACTGCCCGGCGCTGGCCGACCACTTCACCGGCACGGCGCAGAAGTGGTTCACGTTCACCAACGGCACGCACATCGACTCGCTGGACCCGGCGACGTTCAACCGCTGGTACGACTTCCTCGAGCTCTACGTCGCGCGGCGCGCGCCGGCACTGCCCGCGGCGATTAAGGGCCTGGCGCCGGTGGTCTTCTCCACCGCGATGGGCGTGCAGGGGCTGACGCTGCCCGACGACCCGATCCAGGGTCAGCCGACGCTGGCCGCCGCGCTGGCGGCCTTCGAGGCGCTGCCGCAGGTCCGGATCCTGTTCGACAACGGCGCCGGCGGGCCCGCCGCCTTAGCGCCCGGGCCGGGCTTCGAGCAGTCCTTCGCGCGCTTCCCGCTGCCGGGCACGCGCGCGCAGCCGTTCTACCTCGGCGCCGACGGCGCGCTCACCGACGCGCCGCCGGCGCAGGAGAGCACCACGACGTTCACGTGGTCTCACACCTCCCGGCCGGCGACCAGCTTCACCGGCGACACCGCCGGGGGCGCCAACGGGCTGTGGACCACGACGCCGTCCTACACCTGGACCACGCCGGCGCCCGGCTCGGTCGCCACCTGGACGACGGCGCCGTTGGCGGCGGACACGACCGTCGTCGGCGCCGGCGCGCTGGAGGCGTTCGTGAAGGCCTCGACGTCCGACGTCGACCTGCAGGCCACGATCTCCGAGGTCCGCCCCGATGGCAGCGAGACGTTCGTGCAGAGCGGCTGGCTGCGGGCCAGCATGCGCAAGCTCGACGCACGCAAGAGCACCGAGCTCGCGCCGGTCCTGAGCCTGCGCGCCGCCGACCAGTCGCCGCTGCCGGCGGGCACGGGGGCCAAGCTGACGATCCCGCTCTACTACCAAGGGCACGCCTACCGCGCCGGCTCGCGGATCCGCGTGACGCTCGGCCCGCCGCGCGGCGACCAGCCGGTCTGGGCGTTTGCCAACGCGGTGCCGAAGACCGGCACCTCGGCCGTCACCGTGTCGGCCGGCCCGTCGCACACGTCGCGTCTGGTGCTGCCCGTCGTCGACGGGATCGCGGTCCCGACGCCGCTGCCGGCCTGCCCGACGCTGCGCGGCGAGCCATGCCGCACGGCAGCGGCCGGCTGACCACGCCAATATTGAGCCCACATGAGGGGGTCTGACCCCTCATGTGGGGAGGAGGGCTGAAGTGCCTGCATGCGCCGTGCTTTGCCGGCGCGACCAATTGTTGACCGCAGATGAAGGGGTCTGACTCCGGGTGGGTGGGTAGATTCCCGCGCCATGTCCGATGAACAGCCCGCTGTCCTGACCGAGCGCCGCGACGGCGTCCTCGTCATCACCATCAACCGGCCCGAGGTGCGCAATGCGGTCAACGCCGCGGTCGCCTCCGGCATCGCCGCCGCGCTCGACGAGCTCGACGCCGACGACGGCCTCGCCCTCGGCGTCCTGACCGGGGCGGGCGGCTTCTTCTGCGCGGGGATGGACCTCGGCGCGTTCGTCAAGGGCGAGTCGCCGTGGTTTGGCGACCGCGGCTTTGCCGGCATCGCCCAGCGCGGCGCGCGCAAGCCGCTGATCGCCGCCATTGAGGGCTTCGCGGTCGCCGGCGGCTTCGAGATTGCGCTGGCCTGCGACCTCGTCGTCGCCGCCGAGGGTGCCAAGCTCGGCATCCCGGAGGCCAAGCGGTCGCTGGTCGCCGCGGGCGGCGCGCTGCTGCAGTTGCCCAAGCGGATGCCCTACCACGTGGTCATGGAGCTGGCCCTGACCGGCGACCCGATGCCGGCCGAGCGCTTCCACGAGTTCGGCGTCGTCAACCGGATCGCGCCCAAGGGCGAGGTCCTCAACGCGGCGCTGGAGCTGGCCGCGACGATCGTCAAGAACGGTCCGCTGGCGCTCGCGGCCTCCAAGGAGATCGTCCAGCGCCAGTTCGATTGGAGCAGCGAAGAGATGTGGGAGAAGCAGGGTGCGATCAGCGGCCCGGTCTTCGCGTCAGAGGATGCGAAGGAGGGCGCCTCGGCCTTCAAGGAGAAGCGCGACCCCGTGTGGCAGGGAAAGTAGGGCCGGTCCGACAGGACCACCGGTCGAGCGGGCTTTCGACCGTCCGTACGAGCCGCGGGGGCCGCACGGTGGGCATCCTCGTTCCATGTCCATGCGGCCACCGCAGATCGTCGCGTTCGGCGGCGGCGGGTTCTCGATGGAGTCGGGGAACCCGCTGCTCGACGACTACGTGCTGGAGGCGACCGGGGTCCAGCGGCCCAAGGTCTGCTTCATCCCCACCGCCTCGGGCGACGCCGACCACTACGTCGTGCGCTTCTACCGGCGCTTCTCGGCCGTGGCCGACACCAGCCACGTGTCGCTCTTTCGCCGCGACAAGGGCGCCGGCGCGGTCGAGGGCGACCTCGAGTCCCACCTGCTCAGCCAGGATCTGATCTACGTCGGCGGCGGCAGCGTGCTGAGCCTGCTCGGCACCTGGCGCGCGCACGGGATGGACACGATCCTCAAGCGCGCGTGGCGGCGCGGGGTGATGCTGTGCGGTCTTTCTGCGGGGTCGCTGTGCTGGTTCAGCGAGGCGATCACGGCCTTCCACGGACCGCCGGAGCCCGTGCGCGGCTTGGGCCTGCTGCCACACTCCAACTGCGTGCACTACGACGGCGAAGCCGAGCGCGGCGAGGCCTTCCGCGACATGATCGCGTCGGGCCAGTTGCGCGAGGGCTACGCCGCTGAGGACGGCGCCGCCCTGCACTTCGAGGGGCGCGAGCTGCTGCGCGCCGTGTCCTCGCGGCCCAACGCCCGTGCCTTCCGCGTCTCCACCGACGGTGAGCATCCGCTCGCGGTGAGCTACCTGGGCGAGCGCGCTGCTCTGGCGGTCGCGTGACAGACGCGGGGCGCAAGCCCGACCGCACGCCGACGATCCTCGCGATGGGCGGTGGCGGCTTCACGTCGCCGGCCGGCGATCCCGCGCTCGACGAGTTGGTCCTGGAGCTCTGCGGCCGGCGTGAGCCGCGGATCCTCTTCCTGCCGACGGCTTCCGGCGATCCCAACGAGCAGATCGCGTCGTTTCACGCGACCTACGGCAGCCGCGCCGCGCTCGCCACGGTCCTCTCGCTCTTTCGCCGCCACGGCGACCCGCGCTCGCTGCGCGAGATCGTCCTGGTCCACGACGTCGTCTACGTCGGCGGCGGCTCGCTGCGCAATCTGCTGGCGATCTGGGCCGCGCACGGCCTCGACGAGGTCCTGCGTGAGGCGTGGCAGCGCGGGATCGTCCTCGCGGGCCTGAGCGCCGGCGCGATGTGCTGGTTTCAGGGTGGCTGCACCAAGTCGTTCGGCCCGCCCGAGGCCAATCCGGGCCTGGGCTTCCTGCCCGGCTCGCTGACCGTCCACGCTGACGGTGAGCCCGAGCGCCTGCCGGTCTGGCTGGAGGCCGTGCGCACCGGCGAGCTGCCCGGCGGCTGGGCCGCCGACGACGGCGTTGGCCTGGTCTTCGAAGACACCGAGCTGGTGCGTGTCGTCAGCGCGCGCCCGGGAACCTCGGCGCTGCGCGTCGACGCCGTTGGCGGCGAGCTGGTCCGGACACGGCTGGAGCCGGAGCTGCTGGGGGCGGGGCCGATGAACACGCGGCCGCTGCCCGACGACATCAAGGAGTGGAGAAGAACGCGCTATGGCCCTGGTTGATCCACAGCCAGCACCAACACGAACTGCAACGCGAGGAGCTCGGGATACCGGCGTACGCACCGGTCGCGCACCCGTGCCAGCGCTGGGACCCGTGATTCCAGCGGCAACGGGGCGCCTGCCAGACGTTCCGCCCGGACGGCGAAGCCTGCACGGCGCGCCAGCTCCGCTGCGCTCGCGCGCGTGAAGAAGCGCAGGTGCGTGCGGTCGAAGAGACCGAAGTCGGTGTAGTCGAACCGACCGCGTAGCAGCGCCCGGCGGCCGGTCCAGTGCGCGATGTTCGGGACGGAGATCACCGCGCGGCCGCCGGGCGCCAGCAACGTGCGCAGCCAGGCCAGGGCGGTCGACGGGTCGCGCAGATGTTCCAGCACATCGGCGCAGATGATGAAATCGGGCCCACCCACCCCCGCGCCGGCGAGCATCCGCTGCACCTCGGCGCGGGTCTCGGGCGCTTCGAGGTCGCCGACGGTGACCGCGCGGCAGTGGGCGCGGGCCTGCTCGGCGGCAACGGCGTCGAGCTCGATCCCGTCGACCGTGCAGCCGCGGCGTGAGAGCTCGGCCGCGAGGTAGCCGGTGGCGCAGCCGACGTCGAGCACGCGCGCGCCGTCGGGGATGTGGTCCAGGACGATCCGGTGCGCGGCGCTGAGGCCGTGCGCGGCGACGAGGCCGGCGTACGGGCCAGAGGTCATTCGCCGTTGAGCGTCGCGACGAGCCGGCGGGCGCCGCCGCGGTCGCGGTGCTCGCAGAGGTAGATGCCCTGCCAGGTGCCGAGCGCGAGCCGGCCGCCGCCGACCGGCAACGTGAGCGACGGGCCCATCAACGAGGCCTTGATGTGGGCGGGCATGTCGTCGGCGCCCTCGTCGGTGTGGGTCCAGGCGAAGTCCTCGGGCACGGCCGCGTTGGCCCACGTCTCGAAGTCGCGGCGCACGTCGGGCGAGGCGTTCTCGTTGAGGGTGAGCGACGCGCTGGTGTGGAGGATGTGCAGGTGCAGGAGGCCGACCGAGATGGTGTCCAACTCGGGGAGTGCCGCTTCCACCTCACGTGTGACGAGATGGAAGCCGCGCGGCCGCGGATCGAGCGTGAGCTCACGCTGGATCCACATCGCCGACCTCCGGGCGCGCGATGCCCTCGTCGTAGGGCACGGCGTCCTCGAGCTTGAAGTACAACTTGAGCCCCGTGCCGTCCGGGTTGCGCTCGGCCGGTCCGATCTTGCTCTCGTCGGGATAGAGGACGACGTCGGGCTGGCCGTGGGTGCTGATGGCCAGGAAGCGGGCGTCGATGGCGCCGTCGTTGACGAGCTGGTGCGCGCCGTCCTCCCCGACCGGGAAGCGGACGACGTCGCCGCGGCGGACGCGCTCCCAGCCGGTTGACGTGCGCAGCGCCAGGTCGCCTTCGAGGAGGACCAGCACTTCCTCTTCGGTGAGATGGAAGTGATAGGGGTACGCGGCCTGGCCGGCCGGGACCGACCACAGGCTGAGGCCGAGGCGCTCGGTGCCGAGCTGGTAGCCGAGGCGTGCGCGCTGCGCGTGGAAGCCGTCGACGGTGTCGCGCTGCTCGTCGAAGTCGGGGTTGTAGATGTTGGGCATGGAGCGCGGCATGTTCACACGTCGTGCGGGATGCGGGCGACGCGGAGGTCGATCTTCCCGTTGCGCAGAAACGGCACGCCCTCGTCGAAGAGCAGCGCGCGCTGACGCTCGCCCTTGGCCAGCGAGCCGTCGGCGCGGACCACGCGCCACCACGGCACGTCGGCGTCGTCGTTGAGCCGCAGGACCGTGCCGGTGAGCCGTGGCGCGCCGGGGGAGAGGTCACCGTAGGTCCGTACGAAGCCCTCGGGGATCTCGGCGATGCGATCGAGGATCGCCTGATGGGATGCTTGGGCCATGGTTCGCCGAGGCACGTACTCGATCGTCGCACGCGACCCCGACAGCGGCGAGCTAGGGGCGGCGGTGCAGTCGCATTGGTTCTCGGTCGGGTCGCTGGTGACGTGGGCGCGGCCGGGGGTGGGGGCGGTGGCGACGCAGTCGATCGTGGAGCCGGCGTATGGCCCGCGGCTGCTGGACGCGCTGGCCGGTGGGTCGGCGCCGGGTGACGGCGTGGGCGGTGGCGTTGCGCCGCCGGGCGCGCTGCGCGGTGGCGTGGCTCCTGAGGAGGCGCTGCGCGCCCTGTTGGCCGGCGATGAGGCAGCGGTGTTCCGGCAGGTTGCGGTTCTTGGTGTGGATGGTCCGCCGGCGACCCATACGGGGTCGGGTTGCATCGCATACGCCGGGCATGCGGTCGGCGACGACTTCAGCGTCCAGGCCAACATGATGGCCTCGGAGGCCGTGTGGCCGGCGATGGCCGAGGCGTTCACGCACGCGACCGGGCCGCTGGCCCGGCGGATGCTCGCGGCGCTGCGTGCTGCCGAGAGCGCCGGCGGCGACGTGCGGGGTCGGCAGTCATCTGCGCTGGTAGTCGTGCCGGCGGTGGGGGAACCGTGGGAGCGCGTTGTCGAGTTGCGCGTCGAGGACCATCCTGAGCCGTTGGACGAGCTCGAGCGTCTGCTGCTCCTGCACGACGCCTACACCTTGGCGACCGCGGGCGACGACCTGACGGGAGAGGGCCGACACACCGAGGCCGGCGAGGCTTATCGTGCGGCCGCGGCGCTAGCGCCCGACAACCACGAGCTGCTCTTCTGGGCGGGGCTGGCGGAGTTCGACCACGGCGACCGCGCGGTGGGTTTGGCGCAGGTCCGGCGCACGATCGCGCTGCAGCCGGGCTGGCGGGAGCTGCTGGGGCGCCTCGAGCCCGAGGTCGCGCCGGCCGCGGCGCGCGTGCTTGCGGCGCTGGACGAGTAGGCGGGCGCGTTGGCGGGAGGTGCAGTCGTCCTTGAGTTGAAGCCATCGGGTGCGCTGGGAGATCCGGGGCGTCTCATGGTGAACTATTCACCATGAGACGCCCCGAACCCCGGTGAGCCACGATCCGGCAGCGAATCGCCCCCGGGCGCTGCCAGGTGGGCTTAGCCACACCAATCACGATGGCGCGGCCTCAGCGCTGCTCGCCCTCGGTGCCAACAGACCCCGTTGCGCACGACGACCAACGTGCGAGCTGAGCGCCATGAGGCAAACGAAGCTCAGCCCGAGAACGCGTAGCCGTCCGGACCCTCGGGGAGCGCCTGCGTCCCGACAACCGCATCGAGATTCAGCGGCCCGTAGATATGCGGGAACTCGTCGCCGACGTCGATGGCGCGCTCCCACTTCAGCGGCGCGGTCAGCTGCTCGACGTCGACCTCCAACAGCAACAGGTCGCCGCTGCCCTTGAAGATCCGGTTGGCCGTCGCCTCCAGCTGCGCGAAGGTCGAGCAGTGGATGAAGCCCTCCTCGTCCAGCGAGGGCGTCACCAGCTCGCCGTCGGCCTGGGCCGTCGCCCAGCCGGCGTCGGTCGTGATGTGCAGGATCGTCTCGTCGGCCATCGACCGAGCAAGTTAACGCAGCAGCTCGCGCTCCAGCGGCGCGTAGCCGCGGGCGCGGGGCGCGAGGGTGGCGTCGCCGAGCCGGGGCGCGAGCGCGGCGGCCTCCGCGGCCACAGCAGCGGAAGCCTCGGCGCCGATGTCCTCCAACAACCCAAACGCGATCTCGCCATCCTTCCGGCGCGCCCAGCCGCCGACGATCCGGCCGTCGGTCCAGACGGTCGGCGCCACGTTGCCGTTGACGTCGAAGAGCCGCTCGGCGTGCTCGCCGAGGTAGAAGTCGCGGCGCTTCCAGCCCATCGGCGTGGCGTCCAGCGCCGGCAGCAGCGCGACCCAGGGCGCCACCGGGCCGACCGGCTCGACGTCGTCGGCCAGCACCACGCCGGGCTCGCCGTCGTCCAGGACGCAGGCGACAACACCATCTTGGGCCAGCGCGCGCTTGGTTTGCGTCGCCGTCCAGCCCGTCCACCAGCGCAGGTCGTCGGCGCTCGCGGGCCCGTAGGCCTGCAGCCAGCGCACCGCCAGCGCCGCTTCCGCCTCGGCCGCCGGCAGCTCGGCCAGCGGCGCGCCCGCCCAGTCCTCCATCGCCGCCCAGCGAAATTGCGTGGAGGTCCAGCCGCCTCGCGGCCGCGCCCGCACGACGCGGCCCTCGGCGGCGAGCACGATCAACACGCGGCTGGCCATCTTCACGCGCGCCTCGTACTTGGCGCCGCGGCTGAGCACCAGCTCGGCGCCGAGCCGGGCGTCGCTCTCCGCTAGCTCGGTCGCGGTCAGCTCGCCGCGCGACCCCAACGCCTCCAGCGCAGATGCCTCGGCCTTGGCCAGCCACGCCTCGCGCCGAACCCCGCCGACGCCGTTCTCTTCCATGAACTTCAACAACTTGGCCCGCTCGCGTGCCGCGACCGTGAGCGAGCATGCGGCGTGGACGACCGGCGCGATCTCACGATCGACGACGAACATCGTCCGTCGCATCGCCATCAACCGCAGCAAGGTGCGCTCGTCGTACATCGCGCGCTCAACCTCGGCCGCCGTCGCGGAGCGGTCGCGCAACCGCGCCCACATCGCGACGATCACCGACGCCGCGTCGGTGCTGTGCACGGCGACCAAGCTCGCGGCGACCTCCTCAGCACACGCCGCGTGCGCCTCCGCTGTCAACCGATGGCGCACCCCGATCCGGGCGCGCCGCTCGGCGAGGTCGAAGCTCGGAAGAGAGATGCTCAGCGCTCGCCGGGCGTCTTAATGGGATACATCGACGCCGGCACCGACAGGTCCAACGCCGTCCGCAGGATGCGGTTCTGCTCGGCCGTATGCGCGGCCGGGTAGCCCTCGGCCGTCACGGCGCGCTCGGGGCGGCCGACGTAGCCGAAGGCCAGGTGCTTGGGCAGCACCTGCAACAACCGCGGCGACATATGCGCACGCGCGCCCATGTTGCGCGGCTCCTCCTGGGCCCACACGACCTCCTTGAGGTTCGGGTAGGTGTTGATGAGCTCCAGGACCTGCGCCTCCGGGAAGGGATACAACAACTCGATGCGGCCGACAGCCACGCCCTCGTTGCCGGCGCGGTTGGGGTGCGACACCAAGTCGT
This sequence comes from Baekduia sp., assembly GCF_035996765.1. Taxonomy (NCBI): domain Bacteria; kingdom Bacillati; phylum Actinomycetota; class Thermoleophilia; order Solirubrobacterales; family Baekduiaceae; genus Baekduia; species Baekduia sp. The sequence goes on along the minus strand of NZ_DASYJG010000034.1, from coordinate 20,420 downwards.
AGTAGATCTTGCCGGTGCACAGCACCAACCGCGTGACCTTCTCGATCGGCACGCGCGGCTCGCCCAACACGGGGAAGAACTTCGACTCCGCCAGGTGCTCGATGCGGTTGGTCGCCTGCGGCAGGCGCAGCAGCGACTTCGGCGTGAAGATCACCAGCGGACGCTGCTTGGTGATCCGCGCCTGGCGCCGCAGCAGGTGGAAGTACTGCGCCGGCGTCGTGAGGTTCGCGACGCGGACGTTGCCCTCGGCGGCGCTCTGCAGGAAGCGCTCGATGCGGGCGGAGGAGTGTTCCGGACCGGAGCCCTCGTAGCCGTGCGGGAGCAGCAGCGTCAGCCGCGAGGTCTGGCCCCACTTGGCCAGGCCGCTGGTGATGAACTGGTCGATGATGACCTGCGCGCCGTTGGCGAAGTCGCCGAACTGTGCTTCCCACAGCACCAGCGTCTCGGGCGCCTCGGCCGAGTAGCCGTACTCGAAGCCCAGGCAGGCGATCTCGCTCAGCGGCGAGTTGTGCAGCTCGAACGGCGCCAGCGCGCCCGGCAGCGACTGGATCGGGCAGACGGTCTGCCCGGTCTTGGCGTCGTGCAGCACCAGGTGGCGCTGGGAGAACGTGCCGCGCTCGACGTCCTGGCCGGTCAGGCGGATCGGCGTGCCCTCGGTCAGCAGCGAGGCATAGGCCAACTGCTCGGCATGGGCCCAGTCGATGCCGCCGTCGGCGCCCAGCGCGGCGCGGCGACGCTCCAGCTGCTTGACGAGCTTGGGGTGGACGGTGAAGCCCTCGGGCGTGGTCAGCAGCTCGTCGTTGAGCGTCTGCAGGCGCTCGTGCGACACCGCCGTCGGCACGTCGGGCGACGGCGAGCGGTCGAGCTGGTACTCGCCCGTCTGCTGCGTCACGCCGCCTGCGGCTTCAGCGGCCTTGATCTTGGCCTTGAGGTCGGCGTGCAGCGCGCTCAAGCGATCCCAGATCGCCTGGCGCTGGGCCTCGACCTCGTCCTTGGAGGTCGTGCTCTCGGCGACCAGGCGGTCGGCCCAGATCTCGGCGGCGCGCTTGTGGCCCTTGATTTTCACGTACATCTCGGGCTGCGTGTAGGCGGGCTCGTCGGCCTCGTTGTGGCCGAAGCGGCGGTAGCCGATCAGGTCGATGACGACGTCGTGGCCGAACTCCTCGCGGTAGGCGAAGGCGAGGCGCACGGCGTGGATGCAGGCCTGCACGTCGTCGGCGTTGACGTGGATGATCGGGACGTCGTAGCCCTTGGCGATGTCCGACGCCCAGCGCGTCGAGCGGGCATCTTCCGGGTCGGTGGTGAAGCCGACCTGGTTGTTGGTCACCAGGTGGAGCGTGCCGCCGACCTTGTAGCCGTCGAGTGCTTGGAGGTTCAGCGACTCGGCGACGACGCCCTGGCCCGGGAAGGCCGCGTCGCCGTGGAGGACGATCGGCATCGCCGCGTCGGTGTCGCGATGGGCGTGCGGACCCTGGCGCGTGGTCTGCGCGGCGCGCGCGGCGCCGACGACGACCGGGTGGACGAACTCCAAGTGCGAGGGGTTGCTCTCGAGGTTGACAAGGATCGACTCGCCGTTGGGCAGCTGGTAGGAGCCCTGCGCGCCGTGGTGGTACTTGACGTCGCCGGTGCCGCCTTGGGGAATCGTCGTGACCGCCTCCAGCGTGGAGGCGCCCTCGAACTCGGCGAAGATCGTCTCGTACGGGCGGCCCAGGTTGTGGGCGAGCACGTTGAGCCGGCCGCGGTGGGCCATGCCGACGACCACCTCGCGCGCGCCGTGGGCGGCGGCGAGCTGGATCATCTCGTCGATCATCGGGACCGTCATGTCGAGGCCCTCGATCGAGAACTGCTTCTGGCCGAGGTAGGCCTTGTGCATGAAGCGCTCGAACGCGTCGACCTCGATCAGGCGCGTCAGCAGCGCCTTCTGCTCCTCGGTCGTCAGCGGCTTGCGGAACTCGCCGCCCTCGATCTTCTGGCGCAGCCAGGTGCGCTGGCGGTGCGAGGCGATGTGCTCGATCTCGTAGGCGATCGTGCCGCAGTAGGTCTCGCGCAGATGCGGGAGCGCGTCGGCCAGCGTCGCGCCCGGGACGTGCATCCGCAGGATCTTGGCCGGGATCTTGGCCATCAACTCGGGCGTGAGGCCGACGGTGTCGGGGTCGAGCGCGGGATCGCCCTCGGGCTCGGTGCCGAGCGGGTCAAGGCGAGCGGCGAGGTGGCCGTGGGTGCGGTGGGCCTTGAGGACTGACGTCGCCGCCTGCACGGCCTGCAGCAGCTCTTCGTCGATGACGTTCGCGCGGCGGTCGCCGGAGCGTGCGGCGCTCTCGGCACCGGCGCGGGCGGCGGCGGCCGCGGCGGCAGGTGCGGGCGGCGTGGGCGCAGGGCCGAGCGTTGCGCCCAGCGAGGCGAAGACGCCGTCGTAGAAGCTGTGCTCGCCCTGGAGGTAGGACTCGACGACCTGGAGGAAGCGGCCGGACTCCGCGCCCTGGATGACGCGGTGGTCGTAGGTCGAGGTCATGGTCATGACCTTCTCGGCGCCGATCATGTCGCCGATATTGCCCAGGCCGACGGGGTAGGCGATCGAGCCGGTCGCGACGATCGTGCCGTTGCCCTTCATCAGGCGCGGGACGCTGGCGATCGTCCCGATGCCGCCGGGGTTCGTGAGCTGCACGTTGGCGCCGACGAGGTCGTCGGCGCCGAGCTTGTTCTCCCGGGCCTTGGCGATCAGCGCGTCGAACGCGCCCTTGAAGTCGGCGAAGCTGAGGCGGCCGGCGTCGCGGATGACCGGCACCATCAGGGTGCGCGAGCCGTCCTTCTTCTCGACGTCGACCGCGATGCCGAGGTTCACGGCGCCGTCGTCGATGCGCGTCGGCTTGCCGTCGATCGTGTCGAAGTGATGGGACATGACCGGCATGTCCTGCTGGGCGCCGAGCGCGATCGCGTAGGCGATCAAGTGGGTGAAGGAGACCTTCTGGCCGGCCTCCTTGAGCTGCTTGCGCCGCGCGTCCATCGTCGTGACCGTGATGGTGCGGAACGAGGTCGCGGTCGGGATCTCGCGCGAGTCGTCCATGTACCGCGCGAGCATCGCGGCGGCGCCCTTGAGGACGGTGCGCGTGCCCGTCTGCGTTGACGGGTCGAAGCCGAGGACGTCGTCCTTGGTGATGCGGCCGTTGGGGCCGGTGCCGGTGACGGCGCCGAGGTCGACGCCTTCGGCGGCGGCGACGCGGGCGGCGACGGGGGTGGCCTTGGCGTCGGTGTCCACGGCCGGCGCGGCGGCCGCGCCGTTGGGAGAGGCAGCGACCTGGCCGTCACTCGGGGTCGACTTCGCCGAGGCGCCGGCGGGGGCGCCGGCGCCGAGCTGCATCCGCGCGATGACCTGCCCGACGACAACCGTCGCGCCCTCCTCGGCGAGCAGCTCGGTGATGGTGCCGGCCGCGGGGGCCGGCAGCTCCATGTCGACCTTGTCGGTGGAGATCTCGACGACCGTGTCGCCGTCGTCGACGTGGTCGCCGACCTTGACCGCCCACTCCAAGATGGTGCCCTCGGTGACCGACTCGCCGCCGGCGGGCGTCGTGATGTCGACGATCTCGCCGGGCGCGTCGACCACCGCGGCCGTGGGACCACTCCCGTTGCCGTCGTTGAGACTGTCCCCGCTAGCTGATCCGGGGTGGGCGGGTCCGATTCCTGCGCCAGCCGCGATCTCGGCGAGCACAGAGCCCACCTGCACCGTGTCGCCCTCGGCGAAGTGGATCGCCACGATGGTTCCGCTCGCGGGAGCGGGCACCTCCGCGTCCACCTTGTCGGTCGAGACCTCGACGATGATCTCGTCGGCCTCGATGGTGTCACCAACCTGCTTGTGCCACTCCAGGATGGTGCCTTCCGTCACCGATTCGCCCATGGCGGGCAAGGTGACCTGAATCGCTGCGGCTTCGACGGCCATGTCTCTTTTCTTGACTCTAGCGCTGTTGCGTGTTAGCGCCCGTTAGGTTGCGTCGGCGCGTCTCGCGGATGAACTCGTAGGAGCCCACGAAGGGACCTACAGCACCTATTACGGCCACGGCGACCGCAAGTTGCAGTGAGATCACGCGTGCCCGGAGCGCCTCGATCGATAACAGACACATCGCAATCCAGCCCAGGCCGTGCGCCAGCCCGAAGACGAACTCGAGCGTGTGCAGGCCAGGGATCAGCCAGACCGCGAGCAGGATCGCGTAGACGGTCGAGTGGGCGAACGACAGGTGCTTGAGCGTCGTGAACGACGGGGTAAGGCGCGTGGCGGTGGTCACTGCAACAGCCGCGCCATTCGACGCAGCGGCTCATCGGCCTCTTTTGGCCAGTCGTCGATCTCCGCCGGCCACCACGCGTGCGCGTCGTGCTCGTGGTCGGGCGTGACGGTGGCGCCGGCGGCAAGCCAGGCCTGGCCGATGAACATGATGAGGTTGTGCGGGAGCCGGACCAGCGCCTCGCCACGGACGCGCTGCGCGGTGACCGACCACTCCTCGTCGAGCTCGCGCGTGAGCGTGGTGAAGGGGCTCTCGCCCTCGTCGACGGCGCCGCCGGCGCCGAGCGCCCAGCGGCCGGCCCAGGAGGCGAGCCACTCGGCGCGGCGGCCGGCGAGCCAGCGCCCCTCGCTGTCGCGGACGACGCAGAGCGCGGAGATCGTCGCCGACGCGTCGCCGTCGACCAGGCGCAGCGCCCAACGCAGCGGCTGCAACTCGACGTGCAGGGTGTCGCCCTCGGTCTCGAACCCGACGAGCCGTGCGCCGGTGCCGTCGTGGCTGGGCGAGCCACGGTCGCGCAGGGCGACGATCGCGGCGTCGGCGGCGCCGACCTTCGCCTCGTCGGCGACGAAGGCCTCGTCTCGCCAGACCGCGTGCACCTGGTCGGCGTCCCAGGGGCCGCGGGCCAGGAGCGCGGGTGCGTGCGCTTGCGTCATCGACGTTGGAGGGTACGCTGGCGGCGTCTTGGAGCGCTCGCCCGCGGACGTGTATATGGAGCACTGCCACCGGCGGGAGCTCGCCTATCAGGTCGGTGAGGACGGCCTGCCGGTCTTCCGGCCGCGTGTGGGGCCGAGCGTGTGGCGGGTCAGCGCGGGGGTCGGAACGGTCTACGCGACGACGGTGGCGCGGTTGCGCGATGCCGAGGCCTACAACATCGCGCTGGTCGATCTGGATGAGGGGTTTCGGATGATGAGCACGGTCGTGGGCGTCGCGCCGGAGGACGTGGTCGTCGGTGCGCGCGTGCGGCTGGCGTGGCGTGATGGCGAGGAAGACGGCGACGCGCCCGTCCCGGTCTTCGAAGTGGATCCCGCGTGACCGGCGTGGCGATCGCCGGCGCCGCCGAGGCGCAGATGGGCAAGGCGCTGCCCGGCTTGTCGGCGGCCGACGTGATGGCCGAGGCGGCGCGCTCCGCGCTGGCCGACGCGGGGCTGACGGTCGAGGACGTCGATGGCGTCTTCGCGGCGGCGACGCAGCTGCCGTGGGCGAGCGTGACGCTGGCCGAGGCTCTCGGCATCCAGCCGCGCTACACCGACTCCACCATGATCGGCGGCGCGTCGCCGATGGCCCACGTCAACCACGCGCGCGCCGCGATCGCCGCCGGGCTCTGCGAGGTGGCGCTGATCGCCTACGGGTCGACGCAGCGGTCGGTCGGGCGGGGAAGCGCCTCGGTCCAGGAGGTCGATCCGTGGGAGGCGCCGTACCGGCCGCCGCTGCCGGTCGCCGCCTACGCGCTGGCGGCCTCGCGGCACATGCACGAGTTCGGCACGACGGCCGAGCAGCTGGCGTGGGTCGCGGTGAGCGCGCGGCGGTGGGCGCAGCAGCGCGACGGCGCGTGGTCGCGCGATGAGCTGACGCTGGAGGACGTTGCGGCCGCGCCGCGCGTCTGCGATCCGTTCGGCGTGCGCGACTGCTGCCTGGTCACCGATGGCGGCGCGGCGATCGTCGTGACGTCGGTCGCCCGGGCGCGCACGCTGCGTCGGCCGCTCGTCTTCGTGCTCGGCGCGGCTGAGGCGATGAGCCATGGCCACATCTCGTCGATGCCCGATCTCACGGTGACCGCCGCGGTCGACTCCGGCGCGCGGGCCTTCGCGGAGGCCGGGCTGCGGCCGGCCGACGTCGAGTCCGCGCAGCTCTATGACGCGTTCACGATCACGCCAATCCTGTTCTTGGAGGACTTGGGATTCTGCGCGAAGGGCGAGGGCGGGGCGTTCGTCGCCGACGGCGCGATCGCGCCCGGCGGGAAGCTGCGGGTCAACACCAGCGGTGGCGGGCTCAGCTACGGGCATCCCGGCATGAACGGGCTGCCGCTCCTGGTCGAAGCGGTGCGCGAGGTGCGCGAGGAAGGCAAGGATGTTGTGATGGCACATGGCAACGGAGGTGTGCTGAGCGCGCAGGCGACGGTCCTGCTCGGGAGCGAGGCGGCGGCGGGTTGGCGCCCGAGGAGCAAGGCCGTGCGGCTGCGCGAGCCGGCGGGGGCGACGATGGGGCGACGGCGGAGAGCGACCAAGAAGGCGGGTGCGCGATGAGTCGGCAGAGAGCTCGACGTTCGCTGGTTCAGGCGGGGGTTCGATGAGTTCGCGTCGCTCGTGGTGGGGCTGGGGCTTCGAGGACCGCAAGCTCGATGCGGCCGCGCTCGCGCCGCTGGTACGCGACGTGCTCGGCTTCCCGCTGCCGGAGACGATCGAGGAGCCGGTCGAGTTGGGGTCGATCGTGCTGCCCGCGCCGCGCATCGCGGCGCCTCCTGGCGCGCCGTGGTCGGTCGATCCGCGCGATCGCATCGAGCACGCCTACGGGCGCTCGTTCCCCGACACCGTGCGGGCGTTCCGCGGGCGGATCGACCATCCGCCGGACGCGGTCGCCTTCGCGCGCAGTGAGGATGACATCGAGGCGGTACTGGAGTGGGCGGCCGGCGAGGACGTCGCGGTCATTCCGTTCGGCGGCGGGACGAGCGTGGTCGGCGGCGTCGAGCCGCGCGTGCCGAGCGACCGGCTCGGCGTCGTCTCGCTCGACCTGTCGCACTTGGACCAAGTTGTAGAAGTCGATGCGGTCTCGCGCGCGGCGCGCGTGCAGGGCGGCGTTGCCGGGCCGGCGCTGGAGGCCCAGTTGGCGCAGCACGGGCTGACGATGCGCTTCTTCCCGCAGTCGTTCGAGCTCTCGACCGTCGGCGGCTGGATCGCGACGCGCGCCGGCGGCCACTTCGCGACGGTCTGGACGCACATCGACGACCTGGTGGAGTCAGTCCGCGCGATCACGCCGTCGGGCGCGTGGGAGTCGCGGCGGCTGCCGGGCTCCGGCGCCGGGCCGTCGCCCGACCGGATGCTGCTGGGCTCCGAGGGCATCCTCGGTGTGATCACCGAGGCGTGGGTGCGGGTGCGGGTGCAGCCGAAGCCGACGTTCCGCGCCTCGCGCGCGGTGCGGTTCAAGGACTTCATGATCGCCGGCGAGGCGGTGCGGGAGCTGGCACAGTCGGGGCTGAACCCGGCGAACTGCCGGCTGGTGGATGTGCTCGAGGCGCAGCAGACCGGCGCGGGCGATGGATCGTTTGCGCTGCTCGTGCTCGGCTTCGAGTCGACCGACAGCGATGTTGATGGTCTTCTCGCGCGCGGGCTGCAGATCGCCAAGGCACACGGCGGCGAGTGGGACGAGCCGAGCGGCGATGGCCCCGGCGCCGTCGGCGCCTGGCGCGAGGCCTTCATCGCCATGCCCTACCTCCGCGACGCGCTGCTGCAGCTCGGCGTCCTCAGCGACACCTTCGAGACCGCGATCACCTGGGAGCGCTGGCCGGCCTTCCACGCAGCGGTGACCGGTGCGGTGCGCGAAGCGCTCGGCGAGCCGTGCCGCGTGACCTGCCGACTCACACACGTCTATCCCGACGGACCTGCGCCCTACTTCACCGTGCTCGCGCCGGCACGCCGCGGCGACGAACTGGCACAGTGGGAGGAGATGAAGCGCGCAGCCTCCGACGCCATCCTCGCCGCGGGCGGGACGATCACCCACCACCACGCGGTCGGCCGCGACCACCGCGAGTGGTACGACGCCCAGCGCCCCGATCTCTTCGCCGCCGCCCTACGCGCGGCCAAGGCCGCCGTCGACCCCGCAGGCGTGTTGAACCCCGGCGTGCTGGTCGACGCGTGACGCGGTTCGGGCGCGTCTGCGTCTACGCCGGTTCGGCGCCGGGGGCCAACGCGGAGTACGCCGAGGCGTCGCGCACGATCGTCACCGAGCTCGCGCGCCGCGGCTCCAACGTCGTCTACGGCGGCGGCTCGCTCGGGCTCATGGGCGTGCTGGCCGATGCGGCGCTGGAGGGCGGCGGCGAGGTCACCGGCGTGATCCCACGCTTCCTCGACGATCGTGAGATCGGCCACAACGGCGTCACCGATCTCCGCGTCGTCGAGACGATGCACGAGCGCAAGATGCTGATGGCCGAACTGGCCGACGCGTTCCTCGTGCTGCCCGGCGGCATCGGGACGCTTGAGGAAGTCATCGAGATGTTGTCGTGGTCGCAGCTCGGGCTGCACCGCAAGCCGATCGGGCTGTTTGATGTCGACGGCTTTTGGGCGCCTTTGGTGTCGCTGCTCGATCACATGACGACCGAGCAGTTCGTGGGCTCGGACCACCGCCGGCTGTTGTTGTCGTCCTCGGATCCGGTCGGGTTGCTGGATGCGATGGAGGCGTGGGAAGCGCCGAAGCTGGCGCGGCGCTGGTTGACGGACGAGGAGCAGACGTAGGGGTTTTGGGGACGCCCGGCCGCGGCTGGCGCTCAGCGCGGGCGTGGGCTGGCGGTGCGCGAGGTGGTCTGTCGGCACCGAGGAGAGCGAGCGGGTCGGTGCGTCGACGTGCCAGCGGTCGTCCGCCGGCGCTTGGGTGGGCGATTCGAGGCCGAACTGGATGTCGTTCGTATGAAGGTGCTCGCAGAGAGCATTTGCATACGAACGACCTGTGAGCGCCTGCCTTCGGGTCGCGATGTGGCTTGCACGACCTTCGATGGCGTCGAACCCGCGATATACGCGGGCTAGACGCCATCCGCGTGCCGCGCATCACTCGATCGCACATTGCCCGCGCATATCGCGGGTAACGTGCGCTCCACGTTGCTCACCGTTCGCTGGGAGGCCCTAGCGCGAGGGGTGGGCCTGTTTGGCGCGAGCGCCTCGCGCCAAACAGGCCCACGCAGGCCCGATGGCCCCGCGCCCGGGAGCGACTGTCGAGCGCGAACGCGTCGCGTCAACGGGCCCACCCTCTCCCGGGCGTCAGCGGACGACCGGCTACGCGGCGAGGTGCCGATCCCGCTCGCTCTCCCTCGGTGACGACAGACCACGTTGCGCGCCATCGCCGGCGTCCGCGCTGAGCGCCAACCCGCGCCCGCACCACGGCAGGACGAGCGCTCGCGCTGAGCGCCAGCCAGTCCCCGCGCACCCCACAAACCAACCGCCTGCCACTATCCCGCCCCGCATGCCCGGCCCCCAGCCCACCATCGCGATCCTCGGCTCCGGCGCCGTCGGAGCGTTGCTCGGCGCCGAGCTGACGCGCGCCGGCGTCGCGACGACGCTCGTCACCCGCGACGCGAGCGCGGAGGCCATCAACGCAAGCGGCATCACCGTCACCAGCCCGCGGTTCGGCGACCACGCCACAAAGGTCGACGCCCGCACGACGCTCGACGAGCCCGTCGACATCCTCCTCGTCGCGGTCAAGGCGCCCCAGCTCGCCGACGCGCTCAAGCGCGTCACTGCAGAACCCGCCACCGTCGTCCCGCTGCTCAACGGCGTCGACCACCTCGCGGCCCTCCGCACGCGCTTTGACAACGTCGTCGCCGGCACGGTCCGAGTCCAGGCTCACCGAGACGGCCGAACCCAAGTGGTACACCGCGCTCCGTTTCTCACCATCACCCTTGCTCAGCCCGGCGCGCCCGCGCTCGAACAGGCACTGACACAAGCCGACGTCGACATCACCACCGGCGCATCCGAGGTCGACGTCCTCTGGGCCAAGCTCTCCCGCCTCGCGGCGCTCGCCCTGTCGACGACCGCCGCCGACGCGCCGCTGGGCGACGTCCGCGACACCGCTGAAGCCGTCGCCCGCGAGGTCGTGGCTGTGGCCAACGCGGAAGGCGCGACGATCGACGCCGACATCGTTGTCGCCGAGCTGCGCGGCCTCCCCGACGCCGCCTCGTCCTCGCTAAGGGCCGACATCACGCAAGGCGCCCCCGACCACGAGCTCGACGCCGTCGGCGGCGCCGTCCTGCGCGCTGCGCGCTGCCACGACCTGCTGGCCCCGCACACCGCCGAGCTCGTCGCTCGCGTGCAGCGGCGCGCGGCCGCCGGGTAGCCTCTGACCACCGCATGTCCGACACGTCGAAGATCGCCAAGAACCTCCAGGCCTTCCAAATCGCGATCAACGCCCACGATCGCGAGAACCCCACGCACAACGCGTACGGCATCGGGCTGGCGCACTTCGACCTCGATCGCCTCGGCTTCGACGAGGGCGAAGAGATCCTGCCGGGCATCACGATCCACGCCGACAGCGGCGTGACCGGCAACTTCCGCGTGCTCTGCGACGGCGATCACGAGGAGAACCTCGAGCGCGAAGCCGAGGAGGCCGACATGGTCGAGGCGGTCGCCGCCGAGCGGCAGATCACGATCTCGCCCGGCGGCGGGGACGAGCGCTTCACCTCCTGAGGTGAGCGCGCGTTCATGCGCTGAAACGACGTATGAACGCTCAAGTTCTCTGTGTTTCGGGCCGACCATTTGGCCCATGGGTTCGTCCAAGGGGGACGTGGAGCGGTTCTTCGACCGCTCTCCCGACCTGCTCGCCATCGCCGATCGCCGCGGCTACTTCACCTGCCTGAACCCAGAATGGGAGGCCGTCCTCGGCTGGTCGCGCGACGAGCTGATGGCCGAGCCGTACCTGAACTTCGTGCACCCGGAGGATCTGGAGCGCACCTGCCAGGAGATCGCGCGCGCCACGGACGCCACGCCCTGCACCACGCACTATGAGAACCGGCTGCGCACCCGCGACGGCGTTTGGCGCTGGCTGCTGTGGAGCGCCCGCTGGGACGGCAGCGAGTGGAGCACGGTCGCCAAGGACATCACCACGCGCAAGGAGCTCGAGCGCCACAGCCTGCACGACGCGCTGACCGGCGTCGCCAACCGCGCGCTGGCCACCGACCGCCTCAGCGCCGCGATCGCCCGCCTGGGCCGCAGCGCCGGTGCCGCCGTGGCGCTGCTGGTCGACATCGACGACCTCACCACCATCAACGACACCCACGGCCACGTCGGCGGCGACCTCGTCCTGCGCGCGATCGCCGACCGCCTGACCGAGCGGCTGCGGGCGGCCGACACCGTCGGGCGCTTCGGCGGCGACCGCTTCCTGGTCGTGGCCGAGGGCCTGGCCGACGGTGGCGCCCACGGCATCGAGGCCGTGATCGAGCGCGTCCACGGCGCGTTCTCCCGGCCGATCCCGACCCGCAACGGCCTGGTCACGGTGACCGGCAGCGTCGGCGTTGCCGTCGCCCGCGCGCCGGGAGTCGACGCCGAGGACCTGATCCGCGACGCCGATGTCGCGCTGCGCCGCGCCAAGGGCCAGGGCCGCCGCGGCCATGCCGAGGTCTTCGACGCCGCGCTGGCCGAGGAGGTCCGCCGCCGGCTCGAGCTCGCCGCCCAACTGCGCGGCGCGCTGCAGCGCCGTGAGCTGCGTGTCGTCTTCCAGCCGCTGGTCGCGATGGTCGACGGCATGCCGATCGCCTGCGAGGCGCTGCTGCGCTGGGACCACCCCGACCGCGGCGAGCTGCTCCCCGGAGCGTTCTTGCGCATCGCCGAAGACGACGGGCTGATCGTGCCGATCGGCGCTTGGGTTCTCGAGGAGTCCTGCCGCCAGCTCGCCGCCTGGCGCGCGCAGGGCCGCGACCTCTGGGTCTCGGTCAACGTCTCCGCGCGCCAGCTCGCGCAGATCGACTTCGTCGCCGTCGTGGAGCGCGCGCTGCGCGAGAGCGGCGTCCCCGCCAGCGCGATCTGCCTGGAGGTCACCGAGACCGCCGTGCTGCGCCGCCCCGACGTCGCGCGCCAGGCGCTCGACGCGCTGCGCACCCTCGGCGTGCGCGTCGCGCTCGACGACTTCGGCCTCGGCTACTCATCGCTCACGCACCTCAAGGCGCTGCCGGTCGACGTCGTCAAGATCGACCGCTCGTTCGTCGCCGACCTCGTGGCCAGCACCGAGGATCGTGCCGTGGTCGAGGCCGTGCTGACGCTCGCGCGCCGGATGGGCCTGACGGTCATCGCCGAGGGTGTCGAGACCACCGATCAGGACGAGCTCCTGCGCGAGATGGGCTGCCCCGTCGTGCAGGGCTACCTCTACGGCCGGCCGGTGCCGCCGGTCGACGTGCTGCTGCCTGCCGCGGTCCTGCCGGCGGCGGCAGCGACCGACGAGCGCGACGCGCAGCCGGCCTCCTCGGCCGCATAGCGCGACGCTACGCCGCGACGACCGTCAGCTCGCGCGCAAACGCTCGCCGGAAGAGCTCGGTCTCGCGGCTCGCCGCCCACCGCGCCACGCGCACGTCGCCGTCGGCCTGCAGCTTGAGCCGCACGTCGCCGTTCTCACAGCGGACCTTGACCGCGTGCACGAGCTGGTCGCGGCTGCGTTCGAGGTCCTCGGCCAACCGCAATAACAACGCGCAGCGATCAAGGACCTCAACATCTCCGTCGTGCAGCAGCCCCTCGAAGCCGCCGCTGGTTGGCATCCCCTTGCGGTGGAAGCGCACGGCCTGGGCGATGATCGCGACCTCGCGCTGGTCAAAGCCGGGCAGCCCGGAGTTCAACACCAAGTAGCGCGAGTGCTTGTGATGGTCGTCGTAGTCGACGCTCATCCCGATGTCGTGCAGGACGCACGCCGCCCACAGCAGCTCGCGCTCGCGCGCGTCGCCGGGATGGAGTCCCGCGGCCGCGAGGTCGTCGAAGAGCCCGAGCGCGAGCTTGGAGACGTGCTCGGTGTGGGCGTGGTCGACGTGGTACTGGCCGGCGAGGTTGACCACCGAGCTGCGCCGGACGTCGTCGAAGAGCGGCGGGTCGCCGTTGAGGTGGCGCGCGAAGAAGACGCCCTCGCGCAGGCCGGCCTCGGTGACCTCCAGCGCGGGGAAGCCGCCGAGCTCCAGCACCGACTCGACGACCACCGCGCCGGCCAGGATCAGGTCGGCGCGCGCGTACTTGATCCCCGGGACCTTGGCGCGGTCGGCGGGCGTCAGCGCGGCCAAACGTGCGACCAGTTCGCTGAGCGCCTCGCGCTCGACGACGAAGCCCTGCACGCCGAGCTCCGGCACGCCCGCTGCCCGCTGGACCGCGGTGGCGAGGTTGCGGACCGTGCCGCCGATGCCGACGATCCGCTCGCCGCAGCGCGGCAGCCACGGCGCGCTCTCGAGCTCGGCGGCGACGTGCTCGCGCAGCGCCTTGAGCTGCTTCTTGCCCGCCTCGCCCTCGCCGAGGCCGAAGCGCTCGGTCATCCGCACCGCACCGAGCGGCCAGGACTCCAGCTCGGCGGCGTGGCGGGAGGCAACACGGACAAGTTGCATCGAGCCGCCGCCGAGGTCGAGCACGGCGCCGTCGGCCAAGGTGGTGGAGTTGACCGCGGCGAGGTAGCCCATGCGGGCCTCCTCCTCCTTGCTCAGCACCCGCACCGGCAGCGCGGCGCAGTCGAGGAAGTCCTCCGCGTTGGTCGCGTCGCGGATCGCGGAGGTCGCGACGGCATCGATCTCGGTGATGCCGGTCGCCGCGCAGAAGTGGGCGAAGACCTCGGTGGTCGCTAGGGCGCGCGCGATGCCCTGCCCGCTCAGGCGCCCCGTCTCGGCCAGCCCGGCGCCGATGCGCACGGGCTCGTGGATCTCATCGGTGCGTCGCCACCAGTCCTTGGTTGCGGTGAAGACGACGAGGCGAAACGAGTTGGACCCGAGGTCGCAGACGGCGATGCGGCGTTCGGTGGCCATGCGTCTCGGAGACTAGAGACCGGTCCGGGGGAGAGACCGTCCCCGCCCACCCCGGCCGCGCACAGGAGGAGAAAGCGCGACCGGGCCGTTGTTCGGTGGGGGAGGGAGGGGTCAGAGGGACATCAGGCGCCGAGCGTCTCGGCCGCCAGCGCGGGGCGCCGGCGCAGGGTCAGGCCGCTCAGGGCGCTGACCAGTCCGAGGGCTGCGATGCCGGTCACCACTCCCACTGCCGTGTGTGCGTCGTGCAGGAACGCCTGGGCGTCGCCGGCACTGGCGGTGGTGTTGCCGATCACCGCGCTCACGATTGCCAGCGCGGTCGCGCCGCCGACCTGGAACGAGGTGTTGATCAGCCCCGACGCCAGACCCTGCTCGTGGTCTTCCACGCCCGTCGTCCCCTGCATGTTCACCGAGGGGAAGCCGAGCGCGAAGCCGACGCCGATGAGCAGCATCGTCGGGAGGATCATCGTGATGTAGGTCGGGTTCTCGCCGGCTCGCAGGAAGAGCGCGTAGCCGCTGGCGAAGGCCGTGAACGACGCGATCAGCAGCGGGCCCGTCCCGACGCGGTTGACCAGCGGACCCACGCGGGTCGAGCCGAACGCGACGAGCAGGCCGGCCGGCAGGAACGCCAGCGCGGTCTCCAGCGCCGACCAGCCGAGGACCGACTGGAGGTACAGCGTGGCGATGAACTGGAAGCCGAAGTAGCTGCCGGCGATCGCCACCGCGCCGAGGTTCGCGCGCTTGATGTGACCTGCCTTGAGGATGCCCAGCCGGACCAGTGGCTGGCGCGTGCGTTGCTCGATCGTCACGAACGAGGCGAGCAGGATCGCGGTGAGGCTGAAGGACACGATGGTCGTGGCCGAGGCCCAGCCGACCTCCGGAGCCCGGACGATCGTGCGGACGAACAGCAGCATGCCCGCGGTGATCGTCACCGCGCCGGGGAGGTCGAAGGCGCCGCGCTGACGCTCTGACGGTGCGTCCTTGGCCAGCAGCCGCGGCGCCAGGGCCAGGATCAGCAGGGCGAACGGGACCGGCAGCAGGAACGTGAAGCGCCAGCCGGCCTCGGTCAGCAGGCCGCCGAGGATCAACCCGGAGGAGAAGCCGCTGGCCCCGAACGCGGTGTAGACGCTGAGCGCGCGGTTGCGGACCGGGCCCTCAGCGAACGTGGTCGTGATGTAGGACAACCCGGCGGGCGCGGTGAACGCGGCGCTGGCGCCCTTGAGGAAGCGCGTGGCGATGAGGAGGTTGGGGTCAGAGACGAGGCCGCCGAGCAACGACGCGACGGTGAAGACCGAAAGCCCGATCAGCAGGATCTTGCGCCGGCCGACGAGGTCGGCGGCACGGCCGCCGAGCAGCAGCAGGCCGCCGTAGCCGAGGACGTAGCCGCTGACGATCCACTGCAGCTGCGCGGTGGTGAGGCCGAGGTCCTCGCGGATGGACGGCAGCGCCACGCCGACCATCGAGACGTCGAGCCCGTCGAGGAAGAGGACGCCGCACAGCAGGAAGAGTGCGGCCCAGGTGCGCCGGCTCCATTGCTCGCCGGTGACGTGATGTTGTGGGGAAGCGGAGGGGGAGAGGGGTCGTGCCATGCGAGATACAATACATGCATGTGCAACGAATGTGTGTGCATGAGATGTGAACGCAAATATTGTTCGGGTCAGGTATAATGCTCGCCGTGTCTGCTGTCCCTGATCCCGCTGGTCTCGTCGAGACATGGCGCGGGGTCGCCCAATGCCACGCCAAGGTCTCGGGTGCGCTGGACAAGGCGCTGGAGCGCGAGCACGGCATCGGCCTCAGCGAGTTCGAGGTGCTCGAGCGGTTGGCGACGACCGAGGACGCCGAAGGCCGGCGCATGCAGGACCTCGCCGACGCGGTCTGCCTGAGCCAGAGCGCGCTCTCGCGCCTCATCGGCCGGCTGGAGACCGAAGGCTTCGTCTGTCGCGCCATGTGCTCGATCGATCGCCGCGGCATCTACGCGCACATCACCGACGAAGGCCGCGCCCGCTGGGAAGCGGCGCAGCCGACGCACCGGGCGGTGCTGGCCGCGGAGCTGCCGGCGGCGGCGCCTGCGCCGCCTGCGATTTAGTCGACGGCTCCTCGTCAACGCTCGACGTCTTGTGCGGTACAGGGCGTTACAAAACGACGAGCGTTCATCCGCCGGGCTATTAGACGTCCATGTAGGCCGCGCTCAGCTCGCCGGTCAGGGCGCGGAGTCGGCGGCCGCCGGCCGGCTCGCCGGGGCGCAGACGAGCGCGGGCACGCTGTTGGACGTCGCCGGGGCGGGCGGCCAGAAGTCGGACGCGCTCCAGCTCCGGCAGGCAGCCGAGCGCGGCGGCGTGTTCGATGCAGGCGTCGACGAGCTCGGTCGCCAGCTCGCGTGCGGGCCGGTCGGTGGCGTGCTGTGGATCGTGCAACTGCGCGCGCATGCCCTGGGTTGCGGCGCGTGACCGGCCGCTGACGACGGCCTCCAGCCGGGCGCGGCGGTCGGTGCGGCGGATCGGCCGTGTTGCCTCCAGGCGGACGAGGCTCTGGACCAGCGCGGCGAGCGCGGCGGCGTCGCACAGTCGCGTTTGCGCATCCATGACATGGAGCTCGAGGAGGCCCTGGCCGGCGCGGAGAGCGATGTCGGCCGTCGGGTCTTCGAGCGCACCGCCGCGGGCCGACGCGAGCCCGGTCTCACGACCCTCAAGGAACGGCGAGTTGGCCGATAGCGCAAGCAGCAGCGGCAGGTGGCCGCGCACACGGTCGTGGGCGAGCGCGGCCTGACCGGCGCTCGGGATCGTCACGCCAACGTGCAGCGCGAAGGTCGGCGCGTGGCCTGGATGCGAGCCGGCGACGGCGAGTCGCAGCCCCGCGCGACCGACCGCCGCAGTGAGGCGGCCGCGCAGCGAGCGCAGCTCACCGACGGCGCCCGACACGGTCGTATGCCCGCCGGTGCGGACCTCCAAGGCGGCGCCATCTGCGGACGCGCCCACGGCACACCGCAGGCTCGGCGGCAACTCCTGGGCGAGCGACGTGACGTCGTCAACCAGGCCCCACCGCAGCGGATCAAGCACCATCACCTGCTCGGTGAGCGAGACCGCCCACGCATGCTTCGGCGTGGCCCAGCCATGCTCGACCAACGCGGGCGGGATACGCGTTCGGGGGCGGAAGGCCAGCATCGTCCGATGGTGCCGCGGAGCGCGCCCCACGACCTCGGCCGTTGGTCCGAATCTCCGAGCGCGCAGCTCGCCCGATGGGCCAGATGCGCCAGGCTGTGACACCGATGGTGAAGGCGGTGTTGTTCGACGTGGCGGGAACGCTGGCGATGCCAAAGGCGCGCGATGCGTGGCTGGGCGGCGCGGCGGCGAGTGTCGGCGTAGACCTCGGTGGCGACGGCGCCGCGCGGGCGCTTGCTGAGGAGTTGGAGGTCGCGGGTCGTCCGGGTGGGCCGTATCCGACGCATGTTCCGGAGGACGTCACCGCGGCCTATGCCGCGCGCGACCGCGACCCGGACGCCCATCGCGCCTGCTACGTCGGCCTGCTGTCGACCGTTGCGCTGCCGGACCCACGGTTGGCGACCGCGCTCTACGAACGCATCCTCGTCCCCGACGGGCTGGACCGTCTACCCGGACGCCATCTCGACCCTGGCCGCGCTGCGCGCCCGTGGCGTCGCGACCGCCGCGGTCAGCAACGTCGGCTTCGACCTGCGGCCGGTGCTCGACGGGCTCGGCCTGCTCGAGCACCTCGACGTCGTCGTGCTCTCCTACGAGGTCGGCGCCGTCAAGCCCGAGCCGGCGATCTTCACGGCGGCTTGCGAAGCGGTCGACGTTGCGCCTGCCGACGCGCTGATGATCGGCGACCATGCCGCGGCCGACGGCGGCGCTGCCGATGCCGGGATCCGCACCCTGCTGCTCCCGATGTCACCGGCAGGAGAAGACCATGGTCTCGCCGCCGTGCTCGCGCTGACGTGAGAGCACGACCGACCCCTAGCTCATGAACCAGTCGCGGACCTTGGCCTTGAGATCACTCGCCTCGCCAGCTGCCGTCTGCGCACCACCCTCGATCTCCAGCACCGCATGCCCGGTCTGGGTCAGCGCCCACACTCCATCGACGGGTGCGATCAGTCCGGCGATCGCGAGGTTGCGCAGCGCCTGCGCATCCTCCGGCACCTTCCCGAGGGCGACGGTGCGCAGGGCTAGGGCATGAGACGAGGTCAACACGGACTCAAAGCCTAGATGGCGTCCGGACGGCGGCCGGGATGTGGCCATGGTGCCTGCCGCCACGCCCAGCTTCGCTCGTCGCGGTCGAGCACGAGCCGCACCATGTGCACTGCTGTCACGAGGGCCACGACGAGGACCACGGCCCGAACCGCCCAGTCCAGGCCCCGTCCGTGCACGCCCAGCCCATGCATGCCCTGGTAGGCGAAGCCGGGGAACAGCAGCGCCAGCCATACGTTGACTAGCACCTCACCGACCGCCAGGACGGCCCATAACACGCGCGGAAAGAGCCACACGGCCTGTGCCGTGCCCACTGATCGCCGACGCCAAGCGTGGCCGGTTGATTACTAGAGCGTCTTGCTCTCAATGAGCTCGACCGACGCAGACAAAACCCGTCTTACTGCCCACACCGGCTATCGCGCTTCGCCGGCCCACCGCGCTTCGAGCGCTTTGTCGGACTCCGCTTCCCAGGCAGCCAACGGTTCCCGCCTTCCGCGGCGCAGGAGCACACGTGGAGTCCGGACGTAACCGGAACGACAAGAGTCTATCGTCGGTTACTGCTACGCTAGAATCGTTCGTTCTGCTACTCGCTCACGTTCAGGACCGTTGATGACCCTTCACCGCGATGGACCCGCCCCTTACACCACGCCTTCGGCTGTCGTCGGCGTGCTCGATCGCATGCGGAAGGGGACGCTCCCGAAGCCGCCAATCGACACCGCGACGCTAACGATGATGGGCGTGCAGGAAAGCCTCGCGCTGCGGACGATCGCGAGCTTGAAGCTGCTCGACCTCATCGACGAGGCAGGGAACCCGACCAAGACGCTGACCGACGTGGGGCACGCGACCTCCGACGAGTATCCGAAGCTCATCGAGACGTGGCTCCGGACTCTCTATGCCGAGGTCTTTCAGGTCATCGGCGACCCGGCCACGGCGGAGTACAAGCAGGTTGAGGACGCGTTCCGGCGCTTCAACCCCGCTGGGCAGCGCAAGCGTATGGTCACGCTGTTCATCGGGCTGAGCGAGTACGCCGGGCTCCTGCCCGAGGGCAGCGCCCTGCTAAACGCCACGCGAATCGCCGGCGCGCCGCGAAAGCGTCAGCCACGCATGGCGAAGCCAAAGCCAAACCCGGCTGTTGTGAAGGCGAGCGAGGGCGGAGAAGGAGGCGGCAGCACCGAGCAAGTGCCGATCCGGGACCCGGCTACCGCACCCGACAAGAACGCGTTCATTGCGCAGCTCAAGCACGAAACCGGAGAGGCTCCACATCCGATGATCGCGGGCCTGTTTCAGACGCTACCGCCCACGGGGAGCGTCTGGCCTCAGGCGAAGCGTGACGCGTGGGTTGGAGCTGCCGCGGCCGTGTTTGGCGTCCTCTACGAGCTTCCCTCGGAGACGCACGAGGAGGTGAGCGCGACGTGAGGAGGTACCACCGGCGGCGGGTCCGTGACTGAAGCCTTGGCCCGCCGCCCGCAGTAGACGTCTCCAACGTGGTCCCGGTCGTGAAGAGGCTCGCGGCCGGGCCACTCGCTTCCGGCAACCGCCGGAATCTCCATCGTAGCTTCGGCGCCCGTGCGTCTCCACCTCTTCTCGCCCGGCGTCGACGGACCGTTAGAGCGTCTTTTGCTCAATTATCTCGACGCGATAGCCATCCGGGTCGCGCACGAAGCAGATCAGCGGGCCGTGCTCGCCCACGTGGTACGGCGGCTTCTCCGGGCCGATGTCGGACTTCGACAGCTCGGCAAGCGTGTCCGAGAGCGACGGCACCGTCAGCGCGATGTGGTTGTAGCCGGTGCCGAGGTCGTAGGACTCGACGCCGGGGTTCCAGGTCAGCTCCAGCCGATCGCCGTCGCCGGGGATTCCCATGAAGACGTTGATGGCCCCGTCGGGCAGGTCCATGCGGCGGCGCTCCTCGAAGCCGAGCGCCTCGTAGAACGCGACGGACCGGTCGATGTCGCCGATCCGGTAACAGGTATGGATGAGCTCCATGGGTCCTGGAGCGTACCCTCCGGCGCATGATCCTCGAGCGCTCGATGTCGGACCCCTGGCTCTCCAACACCTACCTCGTCGCCGCCGCGCCCGGCGGTGACGCGTTTCTCGTCGACGCCGGTGGTCCGGTGGCGCCGCTGCTGGAGCGCATCGACGCCGACGGGCTCACGCTGACCCACGTCCTGCTCACCCATCACCACCACGACCACGTGGCCGAGCTGGGCGACGTGCTCGAGCGCTGGCCGGACGCGCAGGTGCTCGCACACCCCGACGAGCGCGTGCCCGGCA